>JABFWM010000538.1 GCA_013362195.1 Acidobacteriota bacterium | reverse complement strand
GAGTGCAGAGACTTGATTGTCGCGATGAGCTCGGAGGAGCGCTCGATGGGTTTGCGTTCAACCGTTTGGATTTTGACTGCGGCGGCGGGCGGACCACCGCCCGCGGCCTGCGGTGAGGCGCCGCCGTTCTTGCCGTCGCCGCACGCCGCGACGAGGGCCACAGCGGCCGCGAGCACAAAATGGACGCACGAAGACTGAGACATGTCTGACTGAATGAGACGCGCGAGCGGGGAAAATGGCCCCAGAAATACGAAGGCCACGCCGCAGGGCGTGGCCTGACCGATCACGCCGGCAGGCGTGGCTTAGATGCCGCCAGCGCCCGCAAACTTCCGCGACTGGAAGCACTCGCGGCAGAAGACAGGACGTCCCTGCGTAGGCCGGAACGGCACGGTCGTCTCCTTGCCGCACGCCGAGCAGTTGGTAGTGGTCTCAACGCGCTCGCGGCCGATGGCCGCGCCGCCTCCAGCCGGACGCGCGGCCCGCTTGGCTTTGCAGCCCTTGCAGCGCTTCGGCTCATTTTTGAAATTTTTGTCGGCGAAGAACAACTGCTCGCCGGCGGTCCAGACAAAGGGGGCCCCACAGTCCACGCAGGTCAGGGTCTTGTCAAGGAACTCCATCGTAACCTCTCTCGCTCACCCCAGGGCCCGCCTGCGCCGAGGCGGGTTGCCGCGGGACGGCGCACGTACGCCAACCCGCGACCCCTTGCGCACCGGCCCTTCGCGGTCCGGCGCACCACTTAATCCGACTCGCGGCGCTGCTTCTTGCGAGTCCGCTTCCGCGCCAAGGCCTGCTTCGCGCGGCGGCGATCTCCGGGCTTCAGGTAGAAGGAGTGCTTCTTGATATCCTTGATGATATCTTCCTGCTGCACCTTCCGCTTGAACCGGCGAAGCGCGCTTTCGATGGACTCGCCATCCTGCACTTTCACTTCAGCCAAGCTCGTTTACACCCCCTTCGCGCCCTGCTGATTTACCGTCGGTCGCGCGGGGCGACCTGCACACTGTGTGGGCCTTTGATTCCATCCGGAATACACTAGGCTATCACAGGTAGGCCGGGATTCTAGGTGCAAAGCCAAAGCGCCGTCAATCGCAATTAAAGTCAACCAGCCAAGGGACTTATATCCACATCTCATGAATGTCCTGATCGTCGGCGGAGGGGGCCGCGAGCACGCAATTGCCTGGAAACTGGCCCGTGAGCGCGTGGTATCCCGCGTGCTGTGTGCGCCCGGCAACCCGGGAATCGCGCGCGTCGCCGATCTCGCGGCCGTCGATGCCGCCGACGTCGACGCGCTGTGTGCGCTTGCCGCGCACCAGGCCATCGATCTCACCATCGTGGGTCCCGAGCTGCCGCTCGATCGCGGGCTCGTCGATCGGTTTCGCGCGCAGGGCGGGCGGATCTTCGGTCCGCCGCGCGCCGCGGCGCAGCTCGAGTGCAGCAAGGTGTTCGCGAAAAGCTTCATGGCGCGGCACGGGATTCCGACGGCACGATACCGCGTGTGCGGGAACGCACACGACGCGCGGGCGATCGTCGGCTCGGGGGAGTTCGGGTTTCCCGTCGTCCTGAAGGCGGACGGCCTCGCCGCGGGCAAGGGCGTCGTCGTCGCGGCGGACCTCGACGAAGCGGAGCGCGCGATCCGCGGCGCGATGGAAGAGCGCCAGTTCGGCGACGCCGGATCGCGCCTCGTCGTCGAAGAATGTCTGAGCGGTCCGGAGGTGTCCTTCTTCGCGGTGTGCGACGGCACGCGCGCGCTGCCGATCACGTCGGCGCAGGATCACAAGCGCATCTTCGACGAGGATCGTGGGCCGAACACCGGCGGGATGGGAGCGTTTGCGCCCAGCCCGCTGCTGGATCGCGACCTGGAGTCGCGGGTGATGCGCGAGATCATCGAGCCCGTCCTGCGCGGCATGCGCATGGAAGGAACCGAATACCGCGGCTTCCTGTACGCGGGATTGATGCTGACCTGCGCAGGCCCGAAGGTGATCGAGTTCAACGTGCGCTTCGGGGATCCGGAGGCGCAGGCGGTGATGCCGCTCGTGGACAGCGACCTGGCGCCGCTTCTCGCCGCCGCCGCGGACGGCGATCTCGGCGCGCACACGCTGCGCATGTCGCGGCACGTGTCCGTCGGCGTTGTGCTCGCGTCGGGCGGCTATCCCGGCCCCATCAAGAGCGGCGTCCCGATTGACGGCCTCGACGACGCGGCGCGCGTGGACGGGGTCCAGGTCTTTCACGCCGGCACCGCCCTGAAGGACAATCGCGTGGTCACCGCCGGCGGGCGCGTCGTGACGGTGGTGGCGACCGGCCGCGATTACGCTGACGCGCGCGCGCGCGCGTACGGCGCGGTCGATCGGGTCTCGTTCGACGGGATGCAGCATCGCCGCGACATCGGGCTGAAGGCGCTCGGGCCGGCCGGGCGTCAGGCCGCCGAGTCGCCGCATCGTGTGTGAGGATGGTTGCGAATGCCTAGCGTGTTGATTCTGATGGGGTCCGACTCGGATGCGCCGGTGATGCAGGGCGCGGCGGACGTGTTGAAGGAGTTCGGGATTTCGAGCGAGATGACCGTGGCATCGGCGCATCGATCGCCGGAACGCGTGATGCGCCTGGTGAGCGAAGCGCCAGGCCGGGGCGTCAAGACGTTCATCGTCGGCGCGGGCGCGGCCGCCCATCTGGCGGGCGTCGTCGCGGCTCACTCGACGCTGCCGTTCATCTGGGTGCCCATCGACTCGTCGTAGCTGAAGGGGCTGGATGCGCTGCTCTCGACGGTGCAGATGCCGCCGGGCGTGCCGGTCGCGACGGTGTCGATTGGCAAGCCGGGCGCAACGAACGCCGGCGTGCTGGCAGCGCAGATCCTTGCCGTCGGCGATGCGGCGCTTGCGCAGAAGCTCGTCGACTACAAAACGAAGCTTGCCCAGAAAGTCGAGGCCGCGGCCGCGAAGCTCGGATCCGCATAGCCGCCGCCGGCGGCGTGCTTCGTCCTGCTGCACCTGGCCGCCCGCCCCGCGGGCGGAACGAAGCGGCGAGCGAGTGCGGCGAGCGAACGCGAGGCGCCGGGCGCCCCATGAAGTACGCCATCATCACCTTCGGTTGCCGTGTGAATCAGGCGGACTCGCTGCGCGTCGAAGAGGATCTTCGTGCTCGCGGCGCGATCGAGAGCGCTTCACACGAGGCGGACGTCGTCATCGTCAACACCTGCTCGGTGACGGCGACGGCGGACCAGGGCGCCCGTCAGACGATCCGGCGCATCGCGCGCGAGAATCCGCGCGCCGAAATCGTCGCGACCGGGTGTTACGCGACGCGCTGCGCGGATGAAGTGGCCGCGCTGCCCGGCGTGATGCGCGTCGTACGCAACGACGACAAACACGACTTCTTCCGCGCCTCATCCGGTCCCCCACCGATGACCGCACTGCCCCTGCGCAAGGCCGTGCGAACGGGCAGCGTGAGTGGCCCACCCGAACGGAGCGGGGCCGCGAGTGAGCGTGGAGGGGAGTTCGACGGGCGAGGCCCGTCGAACGAGGACGGACCGTGCGGCTCGACCATCGAACCAGGCGTCGCCGGCCGCACCGCCTTCACGCTGCGGGTCCAGACCGGCTGCGAGGAGCGCTGCTCGTACTGCATCATTCCGACGACGCGCGGCGCGTCGCGGAGCACCCCCACGGCGGCTATCGTCGGCGAAGCGGAGCGGATCGCCAGCGCGGGCTTCAAGGAAATTGCGGTGACCGGCGTGCACCTCGGCTCGTACGGCCGCGATCTGGCGCCGCGGACGTCGCTGCTCGACCTGCTCGTTGCGCTCGAGCGAACGCGCGGCGACGTGCGTTACCGCGTGAGCTCGCTCGAGCCGATGGACTGCACGCCGGCCATCGTCGATCTCGTCGCACGCAGCGGCCGGTTCCTCCCGCATTTTCACCTGCCGCTGCAGCACGCGAGCGACCGCATGCTGCGGGCCATGCGGCGTCCCTACACCGTCGACGACTACCGGAGGCTCGTCGATTCCATCCGCGATCGCCTGCCGCACGCGTCGATCGGCACCGACCTGATCGTGGGATTCCCCGGCGAGACCGATGAGGATTTCGATGCGAACGCCGTCTATCTGCCGTCGTCGCCGCTGACGCACCTGCACGTGTTTCCGTACTCGGATCGTCCCGGGACGGATGCATCGGTGATGGACGGCAAGGTTCACGGTGCTGTCGTCCGCGCCCGCGGCGCGCGGCTGCGCCAGATCGGATCCGCGCTCACGGGCCGGTTCCGCGACGCACAGGTCGGAACCCTCCGCCCGGGCCTGACGCTCGAGGACGGCACGCTGGTCGTAACCGACAACTATCTGAAGGTGAGGATTCCGGACGGACTCGCGCGCAACGAACGGGTAGTGGTGCGCGTGCTGTCGCACGACCGTGGGGTCGTCGTCGCGGAACGCGCATGACGGCCGGTTGTCGTCGCGGAACGCGTGACGGCGGGTCTCCCGCCTGCACGCGCTCCAGAGACATGTCGGGCGGGTCTTGTAGACTCGCCTGACTGGGAAGGGACCGCCTACACGGACATCAGGTTCGCGAGCAGTTGTCCTGGCGACTTCTGGTGCGCCGACTCGGTGATCAACTGACCGCACGCGGCGCGGATATCGCGGCCGCGCGACTTGCGCACGGACACGGCTACGCCGCGTTCGGCAAGGATCTGGCCGAAGCGATTGACGCGCGCGTCGGACGGACGTTCGTAGGGAATGCCCGCCGCCTCGTTCAGAGGCAACAGGTTCACCTTCGCGCGAATCCCGTGGAGCAGGCGAACGAGCCGCCGCGCGTCCTCGTCGGTGTCGTTCACGTCCTTCAACAAGACGTACTCGAACGTGATGCGCTCCCGGCGCTTAATCGGGAAGCGGCGGCAGGCGTCGAGCAGTTCCTTCAGTCC
>JABFWM010000019.1 GCA_013362195.1 Acidobacteriota bacterium | reverse complement strand
TCGTCAGCGCTCGGCGAGAAGCCCGGGTGGTTATCCCGGTAGCGCACAATAGCCCGACGCCGGTACCCTGCGGTGCATGATGACGCTGCCTTCCACCACCGAGATGTATCGCGCGCTCGTCGAGCGCGACCAGGCGTTCGAAGGGCTGTTCTTCGCCTGCGTGCGGACGACCGGCATCTTCTGCCGGCCGACGTGCCGCGCCCGCAAGCCGAAGCCGGAGAACGTCGAGTTCGCGGCGACCGTTCAGGAAGCGCTTCACCGCGGCTATCGTCCCTGCCGCGTCTGCGAGCCGATGTCAGCGGGCACGGGCGCGCCGAACTGGCTCGAGCCGCTGCTCCACGAAATCACGGCGCACCCCGACGTGCGGATGCGTGACCGGGACCTGCGCGTGCGCGGGCTCGACCCGGTGCAGGTCCGCCGTACGTTCAAGCGTGCCTTCGGCATGACCTTCCAGGCCTATCAGCGTGCGTGCCGGCTCGGTACGGCGATGCGGGCGCTGCACGACGGCACGTCCGCGCTCGACGCCGGCATGGACGCCGGGTTCGATTCCGACAGCGGGTTCCGCGCCGCGTTCGCGCGCGTGTTCGGCGCGACGCCCGGCCGCGCGCGGGAGCGGGCGCTCCTGACCGCCGCGTGGATCGAGACGCCGCTCGGCCCGATGCTGGCGCTCGCCGGGGACCGCGGCCTCGAGTTGCTGGAGTTCGTCGACCGGCGTGCGCTCGAGACGGAGCTGCGGTCGCTGCGTGCATCGCTGGGCCCGATCGCCCCCGGTGACCATCCGATCCTCCGCCAGACCCGCCGTCAGCTGCGCGAGTACTTCGAAGGCCGCCGCCGTGTGTTCGACATCCCGCTGCTCCAGCGCGGTTCGGCGTTCCAGATGGACGTGTGGCGCGCGCTCTGCCGCATTCCCCACGGAGAGACGCGCAGCTACTCGGACATCGCGCGAGAGGTGGGCGCGCCCGCGGCCGTTCGCGCCGTCGGGCGCGTCAACGGCCAGAACCGCATCGCCATCGTCGTCGCCTGCCATCGCGTCATCCGCGCCGACGGATCGCTCTGCGGCTACGGCGGCGGTAAATGGCGGAAGCAGTGGCTGCTCGATCACGAACGCCTCAGGACGTGAGGCGCGCCTGCCGCCGGGCGGCGGCAAAGTTCGCCGCCCGCCAGCGCCCTCGGCGAAGTCTCGCGGATGCTATAATTTACCCCTCCGACCCGCATGGATCCGCGCCGCATCCGCAACTTCTCCGTCATCGCCCACATCGACCACGGCAAGAGCACGCTTGCCGATCGCTTCCTCGAGATCACCGGCGCGCTGCAGCCGCGCGAGATGGAGGCGCAGGTGCTCGACTCGATGGACCTCGAGCGCGAGCGCGGCATCACGATCAAGGCGCACGCGGTCCGGCTGACCTACAAGGCGGTCGATGGCGAGACGTACGTCCTCAACCTGATCGACACGCCGGGGCACGTGGACTTCTCCTACGAGGTGACGCGGTCGCTCGCCGCCAGCGAAGGCGCGCTGCTCATCGTCGACGCGTCGCAGGGCGTCGAAGCGCAGACGCTCGCCAATGCCTACCTGGCCGTCGAGAACAACCTCGAGATCGTCCCCGTCATCAACAAGATCGATCTGCCGGGGGCGCAGCCGGACGAAGCCCGGCGCCAGATCGAAGACATCGTCGGGCTCGACGCGAGCCACGCGATTCTCGCGAGCGCGAAGGAAGGCACCGGGGTCCAGGACATTCTCGAGGCGATCGTCCATCGCCTGCCGCCGCCCAACGGTAATCCCGACGCGCCGCTCAAGGCGCTGATCTTCGACTCGTGGTACGACGCGTACCGCGGCGTGATCATCCTGACGCGCGTCATCGACGGGGTGATGCGCTCGGGACAGAAGATTCGCTTCATGGCCGCGGGGCAGGAATACCTGGTGGAACAGGTCGGCACCTTCTCGCCCAAGCCGCAGGTCGTCGACGAACTGGGCGTCGGCGAGGTCGGCTTCGTCTTTGCCGGGATCAAGACCGTCGGCGACGCGAAGATCGGCGACACCATCACCGAAGCGGCGAACCCGACCTCCGAGCCGTTTCCCGGGTTCAAGGAAATGAAGCCGATGGTCTTCGCCGGGCTGTACCCGGTCGAAGGCAGCGAGTACCCCGAGCTGCGCGACGCGCTCGAAAAGCTGCGGCTGAACGACGCGTCGTTCTTCTTCGAGCCCGAGACGTCGGCGGCGCTCGGGTTCGGCTTCCGCTGCGGCTTTCTCGGCCTGCTGCACATGGAAATCGTGCAGGAGCGGCTCGAGCGCGAGTTCGACGTCGATCTCGTGACGACGGCGCCGGGCGTTCTCTACCGCGTCACGACCACCGACGGCGAGGTGCAGGAAATCGACAGCCCGGCGAAGCTGCCGGAAGCGGGCCGCATCGCCACGATCGAGGAGCCGGTGATCACGGCGATGATCCTGACGCCGTCGGCGCACGTCGGGGCCATCCTGGAGCTGTGCCAGGAAAAGCGCGGCGTCCAGAAAGGGCTCGAGTATCTGGCCTCCGACCGCGTCCTCATCACCTACGAACTGCCGTTCAACGAGGTCGTCCTCGACTTTTACGATCGGCTGAAGACGATGTCGCGCGGCTACGCGTCGCTCGACTATCATGTGACCGGCTACTGGGAATCGCCGCTCGTCAAGCTGGACATCCTGGTCAACGAGGAGCCGGTCGACGCGCTGTCGACGATCGTGCATCGCGATTCCGCGTATGCGCGCGGGCGCGCGCTGGCGTCGAAAATGCGCGAGCTGATTCCGCGGCAGATGTTCGAGATCGCGATTCAGGCGGCGATCGGCAGCCGGGTGATCGCGCGCGAGTCGGTCAAGGCGCTGCGCAAGAACGTGCTCGCCAAGTGCTACGGCGGTGACATCACGCGCAAGCGGAAGCTGCTGGAGAAACAGAAGGAAGGCAAGAAGCGCATGAAACGCGTGGGGCGCGTCGAGATTCCCCAGGAAGCGTTTCTCGCGGTGCTGAAGGTGGGACAGGAATAGGCTCAGGACTCAGGACTCAGGGCTCAGGACTCAGGGCTCAGGACTCAGGGCTCAGGACTCAGGGCGGCTCAGGGCCGAGAGCCGTAAGCCGTAAGTCCTAAGTCCTAAGCCATAAGCCGCCGTAAGTCCTAAGCCGTAAGCCGTAAGCCGACATGGCCAAAGCGACATTCAAGAAATCTGTCCTCCGCGAGTACTTCGAATCGATCGTCATCGCGGTCATCCTCGCGCTGTTCGTGCGCACCTGGGTGGTGCAGGCCTTCAAGATCCCGACCGGATCGATGGAGAACAACCTGCTCATCGGCGATCACCTGCTCGTCAACAAGTTCGTGTTCGGTCCGACGCCGCTCGCGATCGGCCGGACGGTGCTGCCGGTGCGCGAGCCGCGCCGCGGCGACGTCGTGGTGTTCAAATACCCCGACGAACCGGAGCGCGATTTCATCAAGCGCGTGATCGGGCTGCCGGGGGAGACGCTCGAACTCCGGAACAAGAAGGTCTTCGTCAACGGGCAGCCGATCGACGAACCGTACGTGCATTTCCTGACGCCGCCGTCGAGCGACTACCAGGAAGTGACCTCGTTCGATGTCCGCGAGCGGTACGGGCCGGTGACGGTGCCGCCCGGCCAGTACTTCGTGATGGGCGACAACCGCGACAACTCGCAGGACAGCCGGTATTGGGGCTTCCTGCCGCGCGGCTACATCAAGGGGAAAGCGGCGCTGATCTACTGGTCGTACGAATCAGGCCGCGAGGATTACCTGGACGAGGGCTGGGGCGCGACCATCAAGCGCCTCGGGTCGGTCGTCGCGCACTTCTTCACGAAGACGCGCTGGGAGCGGTTGTTCAATCAGATACGCTGAGCCATGTTCAGAAAGCTGATCAGCCTGGCGATCCTCGTGGCCATCGTCTACGCGACGGTGCACGCGGGGGGCGCGTACCTGCGATATCAGCAGTTCAAGGACGCGGTGCGCGAGACGGCGCTGTTCGCCGGCAACAAGACCGACGAGCAGTTGAAGGCGCGGGTCATGGAGCTGGCGCAGCGCGACGAGGTGCCGCTCGATCCCGACTTCGTCCACATCGAGCGCGTGGCCGATCGCGTGGTCATCAGCGCGTCGTACGTGGAGATCATCAAGCTGCTGCCCGGGTACGAGCGCCAGTGGCAGTTCGACGTGGTGACCCGGTGAGGCGGCGCAGGGTCAGCGCCGCAGCGCCCGGCGCACGGCGTCCGCGGTCTCCTTCAGCCGGCGCTCGAGCATCGCGGCTTCTTCCCGCACGTCGCCGACATACGCCGGATCCTTCACGCTTTCGAGATTGATCTCGACGTTCAGCCTCGCGCCGCGCAGCGCCGCGGCGAGGAGCTCGAGCGCCACCTGGACATCGCTCGCCGCCGACGGGTTGCCGAAGTCGGCCACCACCATCGCATCCTCCACCGCCGAGACGCAGGCCCGCATCACGCCCAGCGGAGGCGCGATGGCGCCGCGCAGCGCGCGCTGAATCTCGGCCGAGCGGGCCGCTTTCTCTGCGTCGCTCGTCTTGGGCAGGCGATACGCCGCCATCACCTCGTCGTAGGCGTCGCTGTCGCGATCGATCAGCGTGGCGAGCTGCACGCTGGTGGCGGCGCAGCGCCGGCCGGCGCCGCGAAAGCGCTCCTCGTCCGCCTCCGTCTTCGCGCCCGTCTTGGGCAGCGCCGCGACCATCGCCAGGAGGGACGCGCCGACGGCGCCGGCGAGCGCCGACGCCGACCCGCCGCCGGGCGCCGGATCGGGCGAGCGGAACGCGGCCAGCAGATCGGTAAGCGGAAGCGATGTGAACGGCATAAAGTGAACTCGAATCGGTCAGCGGCGTTCAGCCGGGTCTGAACGCCCGGCCTACAACTCAGCCGGGTCTAAAGACCC
>JABFWM010000424.1 GCA_013362195.1 Acidobacteriota bacterium | reverse complement strand
AGGATTCGCCGCCGCGTCGGGCAGCTTGAACGCGCTGAACTCGCCGGTGATGGAGATGTTCGCGGCCGGGTAGGCGCGGCCCACCACGCCAATCGCGGGAATCGGCGCGCGCGCCTCGGTGAACTCCGTATCGGTGAGGCCCGCGACGCTCGCGGTCAGTGACGCGTTGACATGGGTGTACTTGGTCTCGAGCAGGAGCCCGAGAAATCCCCGATCGGCATAGAGGAAGTCCCACTCGTAGCCGAACCGGTAGGCGTTCCATTTGAGCTCGGACGTGACCGGGAGGCCGATCGTGTAGCGCTGGCCGTTGAAGACGAAGGTGCGCGTGACGGTGCTCTGCGCTTCATATTTGATCGGCGTGTATTCGAAGCGGAGCTTGTGTTTGGTGCCGGGCCGCAGCACGACCTTCAGCTGCCTGAAGCTGCTCTTCTCGATGCCGAGATCGTTCACGAAGTCGATCGTGTCGCCGGCGATCCCCAGCGACTCGCTGGAAATGGCGATCGCCGGGGTCGGGTTCCAGATCGTGCCGCCGAGTTCCACGTGGTAGTTCTCGCCGGTCGCGCGGTCGGACCGATAGGCGCGGGCGCCGTACTGCGCGGCCGCGGGTGACGCCGCGCACAGGCCGGCGAACAGGCACACAAGAGTCGCAATCGGACGCATGCGCATGGATAGTTCTCGCCCCGGTTGAGTGTTGGAAACGGTTCGCAGGAGCCTGCTGGGTGAGGCCGCGTCAGGATAACACACGGGACAGGCCCGGAGGGTCGGCCGCGCGTCCCGCGGCAGACGACGGAGGGGCCGGAACCCCTTGCGGATCCATGCTGTATACTCGCGCCGCAGGGGACTGAGGAGACACCCGATGGCGAAGGCTCGCACTCGCTCCGCTCGTCCGTCCGACGGCCCCCACGTCGAGCGCGCATACCGCAATCTGAAAGCCGGCATCGTCGAAGGACGTTATCGGCCCGGCGCGCCACTTTCTGAAGTGTCGCTGGCCTCCGAGCACGGGATGAGCCGGACGCCGATTCGCGAAGGGCTTGCGCGCCTCTGGCAGGAGGGCTATCTCGACCGCGTCGTCGGGCACGGCTATTTCGTGTCGCGCGTCACGGTGCAGCAGATTCACGACACCTTCGACGTCCGGCGGCTGCTCGAAGGCGCGGCGGCGGCGCGCGCGGCGGAGCTCGCGGGCGAGGCCGAGGTCGCGCACCTGCGTGGCCTCGCGCCGGTGCCGCTCATCTCGTCGCAGGCCTACCGGCTCGCCGAGTCGGCGAACGTCCACTTCCATCTGGCGATCGCGCGCTGCGCACGCAACGGGCTCGCCTGCGACCTCATCGAGCGCCTTCTCGCCCAGGTCGATCGCTTCATGCTGCTGGGCGTCAGCTTTGGCCCGTTCGAGGAAGGCGCCACCGGCGCGCACCTCGACATCGTCGAAGCCATCGCGCGCCACGATGCCGCGGGGGCACGCGCGCGGATGGAAGAGCACCTGGACTGCGGCAGCCGCCTGATGAAAGACGCGCTGATGCGCGGCCATCTCACCGCCGTCGGACTCTGAAGGCTCATGGCTCATGGCTTAGGGCTCAGGCGGCTCATGGCTCAGGGTACACAAGGCCTAAGCCCTAAGCCCTAAGCCCTAAACCCTAAGCCCTAAGCCTTCACCCCCCGGCACTCCCCTTGCTGTATACACGGTGTATTTCCCGCTGGTCGGCTCGAACTCTCGTGGCATCAATGAGATACGCTCGAGCGTGGGCCGCTGAATCCATCAATCGGGATGACGGCGTTCCAAAAGACCGGATTGTTCTCCGAGGAGCTTTTGTATGAAGCGCGTGTTGATCGGCCTGCTGTTCCTGCTGAGCGCCGCGACGGCGGCGGCGCAGCAGGGCACGACCGAATTGCGCGGCCGGATCGAAGACCCGCAGGGCGCCGTCCTGCCGGGCGTCACGGTGGTCGTGCGCAATCAGGCGACCGGCATGTTCCGTGAGACGGTGAGCGGCGCCGACGGGACGTTCATCGCCAGTGCGCTCGTGCCCGGCACGTACGAGGTCACCGCGGAGCTGCAGGGTTTCAAGAAGTTCAACCGCAAGGGCCTCGACCTCGAAGTCGGCAAGACGGCCAGCATCGAAGTGAAGCTGGAAGTCGGATCGCTGGAAGAGGTCGTCACCGTGTCCGCGGAATCGCCGCTCGTCGACGTCACCTCCAAGGAGATCGGCGGCAACATCAGCAGCGAAACGCTGGTGCAGCTGCCGAGCGTCAACGGGAACTTCATCGGCTTCGTCGGGCTGCTGCCCGGCATCGTTCCGTCGATCAGCACGGAGTCGTTCGGCAGCGACTCGATCAGCGTCAACGGGCAGGATCCGCGCAACAACAACTACACCGTCGACGGCGGGAACAACAACGACGACGTCATCGGCCAGCGCGCGGGCATGCAGGCGCGGACGCCGATCGAGGCGATCCAGGAATTCCAGGTCATCACCAACCAGTTCGACGCCGAGTTCGGCCGCACCTCGGGCGCGGTGATCAACGCCGTCACCAAGCAGGGCACGAATGCGGTGCGCGGCAGCGCGTTCGGTTTCTTCCAGGACGGGAAGCTGACCGAAAAGGACTTTTTCGCGAAGCAGCAGAACCTGGCGAAGGCCGACACGAGCTACCAGCGCTGGGGCGGCACGGTCGGCGGTCCGCTCGTGCGCGACAGGATGCACTACTTCTTCAGTCTCGAGCGCTTCGCGATCGACCGCCCGAACACGATCGTCATTCCGGCCCGTCCCGAGCTCAACGATCAGCAGACGACCAGGGATCGCGTGTGGAACACGATCGTCCGCGGCGACCACCAGATCAACCGCAACAACACCTATAGCGTCCGGTGGCTGCGCGAGCAGTCGCCGCAGGCGAACCAGATCATCCGGACCGCGACGCAGGCCTTCACCGCCCGCGCCGCGCGCGAGGAATCCGACGTCGACCAGACGCTCGCGACGAACGTGAACTCGGTGCTGTCGAACACGAAGGTCAATACGCTGCGTCTGACCTGGACGCGCGAGAACGTCGCGTTCGCGAACCATTGCTTCAACACCAACGGTCGCGATCTGTCGAAGTGCGAGCCGACGCTGTCTTTCCAGGACTTCGTGGACCAGCAGGACAACACCGGTCAATCGCGCATCAACGACGCGATTCAGCTCGACGAGACGCTGGCGTGGTTCCTGCCGAACCAGCATGGCGACCACGACATCAAGTTCGGCGCGCAGTACGAGTACTCCGGCGCGGCCAACGAGAACCAGGGGAACATGAACGGGACGTTCTCGTTCGGACGGAGCAACGCGCCGTTCAATCCGGCGGATCCGCGGACCTACCCCGACCGGTTCAGCATGCGCGTCGGCGGACCCAGCCGCTTCTACGAGAAGGCGCACTACGTCTCGACGTTCGTGCAGGACAAGTGGCGGTTCACGCCGCGGTTCACCTTGAGCCTGGGCGTGCGCTACGACCTCGAGATCATTCCGATCGCGGAGACGGACGATCCGCTGGTCGATTCATATCCGGTGGACACGAACAACGTCCAGCCGCGTGTGGGCCTCACCTACGATCTCGGCGGCGGCAGGAGCATCCTGCGCGGGGGCTACGGCCGCTTCTACGACAAGACGCACTTCGAGCTGATTGGCGGCCTGTTCACGAACACGCCGTTCACGAGCTCCTTCACGCTGAACTTTCCCACGAACAACGCGGACCCGGGCCCGCGCAACGGGCAGTTCCCGACGGACGACTTCCTGGTCAATGGCCCCGTCATCAACCGCGATCTGATCAACGCGCGGGTCGGCAGCGGCCGGCTGCTGCGCAACACCGGCGCGAGCTGGGACAACCCGGGCCGCCGGGTCCCCTACACCGACCAGGTGACCGCGGGGTACGAGCGGCAGCTCGCGGGCAACATGGCGGTGAGCGCCGACTACGTGCACGCGTTCAGCCGCGACCTGCTGATGTTGAAGGAGCTCAATCCGGGCCTGCGGGCGACGACCGATGTCACCTCGCCGCTGCGCCGCCAGGGGAGCGCCCCGCTGTCGCAGGCTCTGGCCGTGCTGCAGCAGAAGTACCCGGGTTTCGCGCCGTTCACGACGGGCGTGTCGCAGCCCCAGAACGTCGGCCGGATCGATTACGACGCGTTGATGCTCAGCCTGAACAAGCGCTTCAGCCGCAACTACTCGGCGCAGGTGTCGTACACGCTGGCGCACTCGCGCGGCAACACGAGCGGCGACGGCGTGCCCAGAAGCGACTTCCAGGTGCTGGACGACATGCATCTCGAGCTGAACGACGGCCCGACGCGCTTCGACAACCGCCACAACTTCGTCGTGAGCGGCCGCGCGCTGGTGCCGCACACGGGCGGCCTGAACGTGAGCTGGGTGGCACGCGCGCTGAGCGGCTCGCCGTTCAGCCTGACCAACGGCGACATCGATCCCGATCGCAACGGCACCCAGGCGGAACCGCTGCCCGCCGGCGCCTACTCGGGCAGCGGCGACAATCCCTTCACGGCGAAGGGCTATCAGCCGCGGCGCAACGGCGCCTACGGCCCGGCGTTCTTCGAGACGGACGCGCGCATCGGCTACAGCGTGCGGATCGCGAACCAGCGCCGCGTCGAGCTGTTCGCGGACATCTTCAACGTCACGAACCGCACCAACTTCAGCAATCCGAGCGGGAACCAGGCGTCGCGCTCGTTCCTGCTGCTGACCGACTACAGCACGAGCTACACGCCGCGGAAGCTGCAGATCGGCGCACGGATCGAGTTTTAAGACACTTACGACGGTATTCGCGTCGGGAGGGGAGGGCGCCCAAACCATCGGGCGCCCTTTGTTTGCCACAGAAAAACACAGACGAACACAGTGTGTTGCTGCCACAGAAAAACATAGACGAACGCAGTTCGGCCACAGAAAAACACAGACGAACACAGTCAGCCACAGAAAAACACAGACGAACACAGTT
>JABFWM010000516.1 GCA_013362195.1 Acidobacteriota bacterium | reverse complement strand
GGATGAGTGTTTCATCCATAGTGTTAGATCACAACCGCCGATCCGCGGCAAGCAGAAAGATCACTGCGCTGCGGTCGAGGCACTAGGCCGACCCGTTGGCATGCACCGCCGCGCCGAGCAGTCCCGCTTCATCATTGAGAATGACCGCGACCGGGACCGTGGCGACGAAATCGCCGAGCGGTTCCTTCGCGCGAAACGCGTCGAGAAACGCGCCGCGCTCGATGACGGGCAGGATCTTCGGCGCGATGCCGCCGCCGACGTACACGCCGGCGGTCGCCACCGCGCGCAGCGCCAGGTTGCCCGCCTCGGCGCCGTAGGCGTCGACGAACAGGTCGAGCGCCTCCACGCACATCGGGCACCGCCGCTCCATCGCGGACTGGCTGATCGCCTTGGGCAGATCGGCGGGATCGTCGACCTTGGCGATCCCGGCGCACAGCCGGCGCGGCGTTCTCGCGGCGGGGGAGATGATGTCGGTGCCGCCGAACGAATCGTGGGTGAACTGGTAGACGTTGACGAGCCCCGGACCCGAGAGGATGTGTTCGACGCTGACGCGCCCGTGCTCGCGCGTGAGCACCTTCAGCATCTCCATGTCACGGCTCGTGCGCGCCGCCCAGTCGGCGTGGCCGCCTTCCGACGCGCCGGCGAGGAAGCGGCCGTCGACGTTGAGCAGCAGCGCCTCGCCGAGCCCGGTGCCGGCGGCGATGACCGCGGCATTGCCGGTCGGTTGCGCGACGCCCTGCTGGAGCACGGCGAGCTCGTCGCCTTCGAGTACCGGCACCGACGTCGCCATCGCCTCGAGATCGTTCAGCACGTGCACGTGGCGGAGGCTGGCGCTCTCTGCGATCGCCGCGCCATCGACGCACCACGGGACGTTGGTCATGCGTGCGACCTGGTCGGTGACCGCGCCCGCGACGCCGAACGAGGCCGCCTCGATCCGCCTCGGGTCGGCGTTGTTCGCCTTGAGGAACTCGCGGATCATCGGCACGAGGCCGTCGTAGTCGAGCGTGGTGAATTCGCCGATCTCGATCGGCGTCGGGCGCTCCGGCGCGCGGTGGTACAGCCCGAGCAGCGTCTTCGTTCCTCCGATGTCTCCGGCGAGCAGCATGCGCCCTATTATCTTGACAATCGACGCGCCGTGTCTCATCTTTGCCGGGGATGGCGTCGACAACGATCGATGACGCGCTCCGCCGTCAGTTCTATGGTGCGCGCGACATTCGAGCTCTCTACCCCCGCATCACCGAGAACCATCTCCGCTATCTCGAAAAGTGGGGGCTGATCAGACCGGCGGCGCACACCCCGACCGAACGCTTCTACAGCTTCGCCGACCTCACGACCATCAAACAGCTCTCGTCCGAGCTCGAACGCGACGTGCCGCTGAAGACGGCGCTGCGTGCGCTCGCGGCGGAGCGGCAGGGCCAGCGGCAGCTGGATTTCCACGCCTCGGGCAGCGCGCCGGCCAAGGTCGTCGCGCTCACGTCGCGCGCCGCATCTCGGCCGCCCGACCGCGCCGGCCCCGCCCACGCGGCCGCGCCGCCCTACCTCGATCCGCAGGCCACGCTCGCCGCGAAGTACTTCGTCGAAGGCTCGCGCATCGACGATGGCGACGAGCAGAACGTGGCGCGCGCCGTCACCGCGTATCGCAAGGCGCTGGTCATCGATCCCAGCCTGGTGCCCGCGATCGTCAACCTCGCCAACATCCACTACGCGCAGGACGAGCTGATCGAGGCCCAGGCCCTCTACGAGCGCGCGGCCTCACTCGATCCGGAATGCTTCGAAGCGCACTTCAACCTCGGCAACATCCATCACGACCTCGGGCGCTATGACGAGGCGTTGATGTGCTATCGGGAAGCCGTGGCGCTCAATCCGCATTACGCCGACGCGCACTTCTATCTGGCGGTCACGCTGGAGAAGACGGGGCACTCGCCGGAAGCCAAGCCGCACTGGAAGACCTACCAGGAGCTGGCGCCCGACGGCGAGTGGATCGAACTGGCGCGCGAATTCAGTGAATGAGGGAGGCGCCTCGAACGTGGCGCCCGACGGACGCGGGCAAGGCGGGCCGCCGGACCCGCCGCGGTGAAGGCGCGCCCTTAATAGGTGTACTCGTTGCGCTCGCGCTTCTTCGGGGTCCGCCGCAGCTTGTAGAAGCTGCACTCCGGGCACCAGGAATCGGCCTTGAAGCCTTCCTTCCCGGCAAAGGGCAGCACGTCGCGGTGCGTGCAGAACTCGCCGTCTTCCGGCGTCGCCCGCCACCGGCACGATTGAAACTTTTCGACCGCCGGCGACAACGGCGCCGCCGGGGCAGCGATCGGCGTGTCTTCCGGCGACGCGAGGTCGGCCGGAACGGGGGGCATGTCGAACGAATTGGTGTTGTCCATCATCCCTGCAATTCATGCCCGAAGGATCGGCGCAGCGCTTCGAGCGCGCGCAGTTCCTCGGGGGAGACCAGCGTCAACGCGGTGCCCGTCGCCGCCGCCCGACCGGTCCGTCCGACCCGGTGCACGTAGGTCTCGCGCGACGAGGGGACTTCGAAATTCACGACGTGGGTAATGCCATCGATGTCGAGGCCGCGCGCCGCGACGTCGGTCGCGACCAGGACGTGGAATCGGCCGCCGCGGAAGCCTTCGACGGCTTCGGTGCGCTGCTGCTGCGTGCGATCGGCGTGCAGCGCCGCGGCGCGCAGGCCGAAGCTCGCCAGCTTGCGCGCGAGCCGCTCCGCCCCCTGCTTGGTCCGCACGAACACCAGCACAGGCCCGTTGGTCGTCCGCAGGAACTTCGCGAGCCACTCCGTCTTCTGGCCCGCCGGCACGTTCTCGACCGCGTGCGTGATCGTCTTGGCGGGGCCGGCGGAGCCGACCTGGACGTACTTCGGGCTCTGCACGACCTCCGTCGCCAGCCGCATCACGTCGTCCGGCATCGTCGCGGAGAAGAGCAGGGTCTGGCGCGTGCCGACCGGCGGCAGCGTCTGCACGATGCGGCGGACGTCCGGCCAGAAGCCCATGTCCATCATCCGATCCGCCTCGTCGAGCACGAGCGTGTGGACGCGATCGAAGTTGACCGCGCCGTTGCGCTGATGATCCATCAGGCGCCCCGGCGTCGCGACGACGAGATCCGCGCCGGCGCGCAGCGCGCGCTCCTGCGCGTCCATGGCGACGCCGCCGTAGACGGCGATGCTCGTGAGGTCGGTGTGATACGTGAAGCCCTGCACGTCGTCTTCGATCTGGACGCACAGTTCGCGCGTCGGCGCGAGAATCAGGACCCGCGTGTGGCCGCGGTCCGAGGCATCGGCGGCGCGCGCGTGAAGAAGGCGATTGAGAATCGGGAGCAGAAACGCGGCGGTCTTGCCGGTGCCGGTGTCGGCGCAGCCGATCACGTCATCGCCGGCGAGCGCCATCGGAATCACCGCGCTCTGAATCGGCGTCGTCTGTTCGAAGCCGCGGACGCGAATGCCTTCCATCAGCGCGGCATCGAGCCCGAGGCTGTCGAAAGCGACGGGCGCTGGATCGTAGGTGGCCTGCGGGCGATCGATCGCCTGCGGCCGGTGCGGCGCGTGGTGACGCGCGGCGCCGGTGGAGCGGCGAGGACCGCTACGGCGACGGCGGCCGGGCCGTGATGTTCGAGGTGTATGGGAATCCAAGCGAGTTCAGCGAGCGCGGAAGGTGATGATGCCGCGGACGGGATCGTACGGCGAGACGCCGACGGTCACGCGATCACCGGGAACGACCTTGATTCGGAAGCGGCGCATCCGGCCGCTGAGCTGCGCGAGGACTTCGTGGCCCTGGTCGCACTGCACGCGATACAACCCGCCGCTGTGAACCGCCACGACGGTGCCCTGCACATCAATCAGATCATCCTTGCTCAATTGCTATCCTTTCGATCAAAGATTGTGCCACGTTTGCGGCCGCGATGCAAACAGTTTGCCGTCTGAGACGTGTCTGCGTCTGCTCCGCGTGCCCTCAGTGCCGTCCTTTGCTGTGCACGTACACAATAGGGCCACCCCCATTCTTCGCCAAGAAGACAGGGCGTCCGTTTCAGTGCGGATAAAGCCGGACCGCGTTGACCGCTCAGAGCGCGCGGACGGCTGCTTCGACCTGCGCGCCCAGCGCCGCATAGTCGTTGCCCTTCAACGCCAGCGGCGGCCCGAACGCGACCCGCGCGCGGCCCCGGGTCGGGAACGTCGCGCGGTGATGCAGGATCTTCTCGAGGCCCGCGAGCCGCACCGGCACGACGGAGACGTCGAGCCGCGACGCGATCATCCCGACGCCGGGCTGGAACCGGTTGATCTCGCCCGCGTCGGTGCGCTTGCCTTCCGGAAAAATCAGGATCGAGTAGCCCGCGCCGAGCAGATCGCCGACGTACCGCAGCGTGTGGCGCGTGCCCGCTTCGCGCTGCGGCAGGGGAAACGCGTTGAAGAAGAACGCCGCCAGGTAATAGTTCAGGCTGCTGGTGAACCACGCCGCGCGCCCGAACTGCTCGGGATAGAAGTGCGCTTTGAAGAATTCCTTCGCCATCGCCGGCGCCACCCGGTACCGCCACCGCGGCGGCAGCGCATCGAGGATGACGGGCGTGTCGAAGTGGCTCTGGTGGTTTGCGGCGAAGATCACCGGGCCGTGCGCGTGTTCCAGGTGCTCCAGGCCTTCGACCGTGACGCGCGCGAAGAGCCGTGCCGGCGGCAGAATCCATGTCGGCAGACTGACGCGGCGGATCGCGCGCACGGGCAGCCAGCGATTCCACGAGGGAAACGCGAACGTCGCTTCGCGCGCGCGCACCGCATCGCCTGCCGCTGCCACCGGTCGGCCCGGACCCGCCGCCGCGCCGGCCACCGGCTCCCGCGCGGCGGTCAGCGCGTCGAGATCCGCGACCGTCCGTGCCGCGGCAAACGACGTCTCGTCCACCGTGATCTGGAAGGCCTCTTCGAGCGCCATCATCAACTCGACCCGCTCCAGCGAGCTG
>JABFWM010000459.1 GCA_013362195.1 Acidobacteriota bacterium | reverse complement strand
GCGGGTGCCGCCCACCTTGATGAGCCGCCGATACGTCTGCGATTTGAGCACGCCGCCGACGGTCAGCCGTCCCTGACGGGCGATGAATGGCGTCGAGAACTCGAGACTGTACCCGTTC
Organism: Acidobacteriota bacterium; assembly: GCA_013362195.1. Taxonomy (GTDB): domain Bacteria; phylum Acidobacteriota; class Vicinamibacteria; order Vicinamibacterales; family 2-12-FULL-66-21; genus QHWT01. The sequence continues at coordinate 17,026 of JABFWM010000459.1, read as the reverse complement.
CGCCAGTACTGACTGCGCACCTCGTGCGAACGGCGCTCCTCGTACTTGTAGCCGAAGGCGAGACGCCGCCGGTTCGGCAGGCGCTGGTCGATCTTCGCGCCGATATAGGGACTGAAGCCGCTCGTCCCCGGATCGTCGGGATACTCCTTGTAGCGCAGCACGCCGATCGCGATGAGCCGTGTGCCGCTGAAGAGGCGATACGCCGTGCGTCCCGACACGCCGTACTCGTTCGCGAGCTCGCGATCCTCCGACGATCCCTTCCAGGTTGCCTGGCCGCTGCCTTCGAACCGCCACTTCGATCCGAGGCGGCCGTTGACGGTCGCCTGCACGCCGTGGCTGATGCGATCCCATTGGTCCGTCCCCGTGTAGCGGTTGGCGGCGATCTCATAGCCGACCACCACGCGCGGGTCTCTCGAGCTCTCGTATCCGAACGAGGCGGCCGGCACGAACCCGTAGGAGCGAACCGGGGTGGGATCATGATTGATGTTGCCGTCGAACATGTTGAGCAGCGACAGCTCCACGATCCAGTGCGCCTTGTCCTCGTCCCGGGCTTGCGAGGCGCTTTCGGCGGACGCGGGCGTCCGCTGCGCGGAGCCGGACGGGGAAGGGGCCTGCGCAGATGCGGCGGTCGCGGCGAGAAGGAACAGCAGCGAGGCGACGGTCGTTCTCATGGCACGCTCCGTTCTTATTACGCCGTCAGCGAGCGGCTGGCGGCCTCGCTCATCGTCATCGCGCGCACGCGTCCATGCCGGCGCAGCAGATTGAGGAGGTCTGCGAGCGTCTCGCGGTTCCCATGGTCCATCACCGCGTGATGGAACATCACACCGACCGGATCGACCCTGCGTGCGATCAGATCCGCGAACGACGCCGCCCATTCGTCTCGCGTGATGGGGACGCCCCTTCGTTTCTGCAGCCAGTCCGAGGCGATCGGACATTCGGCGAGGCCGGGCACACCGAGCGTGACGGCCGTCGCATCGCGCGACAGCACGGCGATCCCGGCGTCGACGAGACACGCGCCGGTGGCCCGCGTGCAGCGGTTCCAGGGCGGCGTGAAGATCGGGCCCAGGGCATCGCCGAACAGCATCAGCAGCTGCTCGCGGCCGCGTGCGATGTCGGCGCGCTGCGCCGCGTCGGATCGCGACGGACCGAATTCGCACGGGCGCCCGTCGGGTTCGTGGTTGATGTGGGCGTAGCCGTGCTGATGAAAACCGATGCGGCCGGCCAGGCGCGCGCGGCGCGCGAGGCGCGCGGCGGTGTCACGGTCGATCGCGTGCGGGATGACGGCCACGTCGAGCGGCAGGTCATGACGCTCGAACACCGTCATCAGCGCGAACAGCCGGTCGTTGGCCCAGCCGGCATCGTCGTCGCGAAAAAAGACCGAGAACGGCGCCGGGCGCTCGTCGAGCGCGCGCGCCACGTCGCGGAGCCATGCGCTCATGCCACACCCTCCTGCAGGCGGCGATCGGACGGCGCGGGAACCCCGTAGACGCAGAAGTCGGCGAGCATGCGGGCGGTCCGGTGCGCGCCGCCGAGATCCAGGCACGCCGGACGCGGGCGGAACTCCTGAAGTGCGACGAGCTCGCGCGCGACGCGCGCCGGGGTGGCGTCGGCGGGATCGAGCAGGCGCAGCGCGCCGAGCGCGGCGAGACGCGCCGCGCGCTTGATCTGTTCGTCTTCACGCTCGGTGCGGAACGGGATCACGAGCGCCGGGACGCCGGTCGCGATGAGATCCATGGCGGTGTTGTAGCCGCACTGGCTGATCGATCCCGCGGCCCCGGCGAGCAGCGCGGCCAGGTTCGGCACGGCGCGCCGCAGTTCCACGCGCGGCTGCCGCCTGGCCGTCCGCACCAGCGCCGCCCACGCCGGCTCCGGCAGGAACGGCCCGCCGACGAGGGTCAGCGGAGGGCACGAGGCGGCTTCAGGACGGCAGTACGCGTCGAGGACGACCTGCAGCAACTCTTCACCCACCATGCCGCCGCCGGCCGATGCGACGAAGCGTCCGCGACCCGCGGCCGCGGCACGGCGCGGACGGGTATCGTGCACGAAGCCCGTGTAGAAGAGCGGCACCGGGATCCCGACACCGGACGAGAGCGATTCTTCGAGGCGCGCGAACGCCGGATCGCTGTGCACGAGCACCGCGTCGAAGTAGCGCGCGAGCAGATCGGCGGCTCGCTGATCGTGCTCGCGCTGGGCCTCGCGGCCGACGAGGATGTCGCGCACGCTGCACGCGACCAGCGACCGCTGCCCGGAGACCGCGGCGCGGGCGCCCTCGAGGATCGGTTCGAGCTCCGCCCGGAACTTGCGGCGGCCGAACGGGAACAACTCGACGAGCACGACCTGTGGAGCCACCGCGCGCCACGTGTCGAAGAGGATCCGGCGCCGCTCGGCGAGAGCGTGGTCGAGCGACCGGCGCCGATCCTGGCTGACGAGCGCGCCGGACGCATCGAGGCCCACCGGGGGCAGCGGCACGACCCGCACCTCCGGATCGAGCCGCACCGTCCGCGGCAGCCGGCCGCCGCTCACGAACGTGACCTGGAAGTGCTCGGCGAGCGCGCGGGTCAGCGCGAGCGAGCGCATCAGGTGTCCCATCCCGAGTGAGTGCTGGCAGTAGAGCAGCAGCGACGGACGTGTTCTCATGCCGCCCCCCTCCGGAGGTTCCGATCCGCTTCGTCGAGCACGGTTGGGAGGCGCACGAGCACGTCGCGGCGCAGCCGCGTGATACCGCGCTGGGCGCGTTCCGCGAACAGCGCGGCCGAGGTCTGCCAGCGCAGTTCCGCGGCCGGCGGCAGCGGCCGCACGTCCGCGTAGCCGCCCAGGAACGCGGTCGCGAGCGCCGCGGCACGCTCCGGGGTGCGCGCGCCGATCAGTGCGTCAACGCGCAGCACCGCCAGAAAACTCCCGAGGTCGGCCGACGCGGGCCCGGTGTACGCCTGATCGAAGTCGATCAGCCACAGCCGCTCGCCATCGAGGACGGCATTCTTGATGTGCACGTCTCCATGGAGTGGAACGAATGACGACGCGCGCGGCCGCGTGCCCATCAGCCGCCGCGCGAGCGCCGCGGCGGCGGCCCCGAGCTCTGGCCGCGCCGCGGCAATGAGCGCGGCGGCGTGCTCGAGTTGACGGTCGCTCGTGCGGCCGCCGCCGGCGACCGGCAGATCGATGCCGCTGTCATGCAGCTCCGCGAGCGCGCCGCCCAATCGCCGCGTCGCGTCGATCGCCGCGTCCTCTCCGAGCGCGGTCAATCGCCGGCCGTGCGCGGCTTCCACGAACAGCAGGTGGTGCGTCCCTTCGAAGCACAGTGGACGCGGGACCGCGCACCCGGCCGCCCGCCCGGCGAAGCGGTCGGCGACCGCGACCGCAATGGCGGACGCGGCGCGTGCTTCCTCCGGATGCGCGAACAGCTTCGCGTAGGCGAGTGGACGATCCGGGTTGCCATTGAGGCATGCCACGACCGCGCACTTCTCGGGCGCATAGCCGGCGAGGCGGCTTGCCGTCCACGCGCCGTCGACGAGCGAACGCAGAGGCGCCGCCGGCGCCATCACGTCGGGGAGCAGCGGCAGACGTCGATCGCGTGGGAACAGGCGGAAGCGCGTCTCCTGCGAGTGCGGGACCGTGCGCGCGACGATCAGGCGATCTGCCGCGCCGCCATCGCGGTACACGATCCGGAGATCGCGGCCCGGCTGATACTTCACCTTGACGACGCGCCACGCCGACGCCGGGCCGCCGTCGATCAGCGACAACTGATCGTGCATGGCACCGGCGTCGAGGAGACGATCGCGGTGAGGCACCGCCGGATCGAAGGCGAGGAGCTGCGCGTTCATCGGTGCCGCCTCAGTACGAACCCCACATCACCTCTCCACCGCGCGCGAGCAGCCACGGCGCCACCGGGTGGCCGTCCACGGCATCGCGGAGGCGCGCGGCGCAGAACTCCGTCGCCTCGCCGCCGCTGCGGCCGCGGGTCCAGGCGATATCGGCGACGCCGTCCATCTCGGGCAGCGCGAACGGCGCTCCGCCCGGCCGCCACACCAGGCGATCGGTCGACGCGTGGCCGGCGCCGACGCCGCTGATCGTGATGGACAGGGTCTCGTCAGCGGCGGCATCGACGCGCATCTCGAAGGGGGCCGGTCCGTCGGGCTGCGGCACGATCAAGGTGACGAACAGCGCGTCGCGCTGCGGCGCCGATTGCATCGAGAGGACGGGCGCCGAATGCTTCACGCCGTACTGCGGCGAGACCCAGCCGTCCTCGATCGCGATGGTGCCGGGTCCCACGATCGCCATCCCGAGGCCCGGCGCGGTCACCCGCGAGTTATGGACCTCGACGTGATGCCACGCGTCGGTCGCGAGGTGGTAGCGCAGATCGTAGGTGTGCAGCGACGCCGCCTCGAGCCGATCGATCACCACCCAGTAGTCCTGGGCGAGGAAGAACACGTGGCGGGTATGGCGCGCGTCGTAGCGCGGCGTCTTGACCGTCCCGCCGAGCACCTGCATCCGCGGCGCGTTGATCCGCGTGATCAGCTGTCCGCTCGCGATGTTGCCCTTCGGTTTGCCGCAGAAGTACGTCGTCTGATCGAGGCCGTCGATGGTGACCGTGTTGTGCGCGGGGGTGCCTTTGAACCAGTGGCGCCAGTTCGGCTCCATTTCGGCGTAGGTGTATCGGCCGGGGTCGACGATCAGCGGACGCCCGGCCCAGACATCGATGCTGAGCAGGTCGTAGTGGCCGTGCCCGCCGTCGCCGATCGCGCCGCAGTCGAAGATCAGGTGCCGATGCTGCTGCGGCCGATCGATCAGGTCGTACCACGCGCTGCGCTGGATGTAGTAGCCGCTGACGGGAAAGTCGGCGCAGTCGCGCGGCGGCGGGGTCCCGTGCGCGGCGTTGCTCGCGACGTAGGCCACGTCGGATCGGCCGAGCAGGCTCGCGGCGAGCGCGAGGCATTCGCGGTAATCGCCGCTGTCGGAATCCGAGACCGCCGGAATGGTGCCGTCCGGTCGCTGGCAGAACATCGCGAAGTCCACCGCCGCCGACAGCCGCTCGTCGTAAGCGGGCGGCAGCGGCAGCCCGAAGCGCCGGGCGTTCTCCCGCGCCGCGACGAACGATCGCAGCGCGACCATGTGGTAGTGGGTCGAGTGTTCGCGCTGGACGCCGTCGGTCCGCACATCGGTGAGCAGGTTGCGCTGCAGCTCCGTCCACGCGAACGTGGCGAGCTCCTCGAAGAGCTCCTGGGTCGAGAACGACAGCCCGACCACGAGCAGCGCGTACAGCTCCAGGGTGCGGTGATTGCGTTCCGGCGTGAGGTGGGCGCGCAGGTACTGCGCCTGCCGCATCATGCTGCCGACGATCGTGTCCTCGACGACGCGCGGCAATCCGGGAAACGCCAGCGAGGAGGCGAGCGCGTTCCAGGAGTAAATCCAGTTCTGCAGGCGCCGCCCGATCGCGTCGGTCGGGCCGAAGTCGGCGGGCACGTCGGCGGCCCATCCGCCGAGCAGCCGCTGCCACGTGTCCAGGAACCGCCGATCATCGGTCGCGCAGTAGGCATGCGCGAGATCGAGCGCGTAGTAGAACTTCGTCCACTCGATCCACCATTCACGGTCGGCGTGAATGTCCATGTAGGTCCAGTCCGGCTCGCCGTCGATCGCGATCGTGACCCCCGCGTGCGTGAAGCGCCCTTCGCACACGGCGCGCGCGAGCGCGATGTCGCGATGCAGGTGTTCGGTCGCGCAGTAGACCGGCTGCGGCGCGCGGAGGCCGGTGAAGATCGTCACGCCCGCTTCCTCGTGAAGCGCCGCCGCCCCAGCACTTCGTGCAGCTGCCCGTTCTCGATCCGGTACAGGCGGTCGGCCCGCGCCGCGAGCGTCTGCTCGTGCGTGACCGCAAAGCACGTCTGCGTCGTGCGGAGGCGATCGAGCGCCTCGAGGATGACGTTCGCCGACTCGGCGTCGATGTTGGCGAGCGGTTCGTCGAGCAGCAGGATCGGCCGCTTCAGCAGAAAGGCCCGCGCGAGCGCCAGGCGGCGCCGCTGCCCGCCGGAGAGATTGAGCGCGTCTTCCCCGATCGGCGTGTCGAGGCGGTGCGGCAGTCCGCGCACGAACTCGTCGAGCGCCACGAGGCCGAGCGCCGTCCAGAGCTCGGCGTCCGTCGCGGTGCCGTCGGTCAGCGCCTCGCGCAAGGTGCCCGCGAACAGGTGCGTGTCCTGCGAGAGCACCGCGAACTGCGCGCGCAGCGAGCGCAGCGCAATCGACGGCAAGGGACGATCGTCGAGCATCACCGTCCCCGACGAGGGATCGAACAGCCGCACGATCAGGTGGAAGATGGTGCTCTTGCCCGCGCCGCTCGGCCCGATCAGGACGGCCAGCTCGCCAGGCACGAGCCGCAGGTTGACGCCGCGCAGCACCGCGTGCTCGCGGTCGGCATACTGGAACCAGACGTCGCGCAGCTCGAGGACGCCGCCGACCTCGCGCAGCATGGCGCCGCCCGGCGCATCCACGACCGCCGGCCGCAGATCGAGGACACGGAGCAGGCGCTCGCCGCCCGCCAGCCCGCGGCCGGTCGTTTCCGCGAGATCGTTCAGCTTCTCGACCGGCTTGAACAACTGCGCGACGTAGGCGGTCAGCAGCGCGAGGTCGCCGATCGTCAGCTGCGCCCGCAGCACCAGCCACGCGCCGCCCAGCGTCGTCATCGCCATCGCCGCCGCCTGCACAATCTGCATCGTGCGCTCCAGGCTGACCGCGACCGCGGTTTCGTGGCGGCCCGCGCTGACGCGCTGCTGGTTCACGTCGCGGAACCGCCGCCGCGTCGCCCGCTCGGTGCCGGACGCCTGAATCACCGCCATCCCGCGCACCACCTCCTGCGCGAGCCCGCACACGTCCCCTTCACGCATGCGCTTCTGGCGCGAGGCCGTCCAGAGCCGCCGCGCGTCGCGCCGCAGCACCAGGACGACGAGCGGCAGCCAGATGCATCCGGCGAGCGCGATCCGCGGATCGACCCAGACCATCATCGCGAGCGTGCCGGTGAGCGTCAGTGCGTGCTGGAAGACCTGCGGCGCGGTCTTGGTGATGACGCGGACGAACAGGTCCGTGTCGTCAACGAGGCGCAGCACCAGCTCGCCGCTGCGATGCTTGGTCCGCAGCGTCGGCGGCAGCGTCAGCAGGTGGGCGAGCAGGCGGTCCCGCAACTCGAAGGTCATGCGCTCGCGGAGCAGCGCGCTGAGGTTCTTTTCGACGGCATTCATCGCGACGCCGACGAGCGCCACCGCGAAGAACGCCGCGGTCAGCAGCGCCGCGACCTCGAACGGCGAGTGCGGCATCGGCAGCGGCCCGAGCGCGCGGGGCGTCCGGCCGGTCAGCACGTGATCGATGAGGATCTTCATCGGCCACGGCGCCAGGACGATGGCGATCACCGCGATCGTTCGCGCCGCGTAGGCCGCGGCGAAGAGCCGGGCGTGCGCAGCGACGTCGGCGCGAAACGCCCGGTAGAGCGGCCGCCATCCCTCGGCCCCTGGGGTCAGCATGCGGCGGCCTCCTGCAGCAGCGACGAGAGCGCCTGCGCCGTCCGATCGCCGTTGAAGCGCGTCGTGATCGTCACGATCGCAGCACGTGCCAGTTGATGCGCGAGCCGCGGGTCCGCATGCAGCAGCGCGATGGCGTCCGCCACCGCTGACGGATCTTCGGGCGGCACGACCATGCCGTTGACGCGATCTTCGAGCAGCTCCGGCGCGCCCGAGACGTTGGTCGTGACCACCGGAAGCCCGTAGGCCATCGCCTCGGCGATGACGTTCGGGATGCCGTCACGATCGCCGTTGTCGAGCACGCGGCACGGCAGGCAGAACACCGTCGCGCGCGCGTACTCGTCGAAAAGGTCCCGCTGCGGCATCGGGCCCTTGATCGACACCACCGGGCCCAGCCCGAGACGGGCAATGCGATCGGCAAGCACCGGCGCGTGGTCGCCCGGTTCGCCGACGATCGTCAGCGTCGCCTCGACGCCGCGCTCGCGCAGCAGCGCGCATGCGTCGACGAGCACGTCGAATCCCTTCTTCGCGACCAGCCGTCCGACGGCCAGCACCCGCACCGTGTCGACGCGGACGGCGTCGCGCGGCCGTTCCGCGCACAGGCGCGCGAACTCGACGTTCAGTCCGTGATACAGGCAGTAGACCGGCGTCGTGGTGCGCGCCTGGAGGTATTGGCGGTTCGTTTCGGTGCAGGTGATCACGAAGCGCGCCGCGCGCAGCTTGCGATCGAGCAGCCCCGCCGGGTTGAGATCGGATTGATAGACGTCTTTCGCGTGCGCCGTGAAGGACAATGGCAGGCCCTCGACGAGCGACGCGAGCCACGCCACGGTCGTCGCGCTGTGGCAGAAGTGCGCGTGCACGTGCCGCACGTCGTCGGCGGCAGCGATCGCATCGGCGAGCGCGAAGGCCTGCAGCAGCTCCTTGACCGGCGACTTCTTGATCGGCGACCACCACGCCGGCCGCGCGCGGAACGCGTGGGCGATCGCGATGCCGGTGACGCGCAGCACCCGCAGCGGATGACGGCGCATCACACGCCAGAGCGCGGGTGTAAACGTCGGCAGATGGCGCGCGAGCCATCGCCCGAGCGGCACGCCGGACACCGGCGCGGCCTTCGGGAGCTGCACGCGCGGGGCACGGATGGCATCGACGACCGGATGCTGCAGCGGCTCGCCCGATTCCTTGATGACGAAGAGCCGGAGCGCGACGCCCAGCTGTTCCAGGCGATAGATTTCGCTGGCGATGAACGTTTCGGAGAGCCGCGGAAACGACTTCAACACGTACGCGACGGTCGCGCGCGGCGGCGGCGGCTTACGCATACGCGTGCTCCACCAGGTCGGCGAAGACGCCGGCGCAGCGTTGCAGATCGAACTCATGCTCGACGACGCGCCGCGCTTGCGCACCCATCGCCGCGCGCCATTCCGGCCGCGCCGCCAGCAGCTCGATCGCCCGGCGCAGCGCCTCGGCATCCCGCGGCGGGACGATCAGGCCGGTCGTTCCGTGGCGCACGCCCGAGGTGATGGCGCCCACGTCGGTCGCGACGACCGCGCGTCCGCTCGCCATCGCTTCCAGGACGACGTTGGGCAGCCCGTCCTTGTCGCCGCTCGAATCGACGACCGACGGCACCGCCACCGCGTGCGCGTCGGCATATTCATCCGGCAGCTCGGCGTGCGTGCGAGCGCCGACCAGCGTGATGCGGCCGCCCGCGCCGAGCGCGCGGATCTGATGCTCGAGCTGCGGGCGGAGCGGACCGTCGCCCACGATCCGCAGCGATGCGCCCCGCGCGCGCGCGACCGCGGCAATCAGCACGTCGAATCCCTTCTTCTCGACGAGACGGCCGATCGCCAGCAGGCGCAGCCGATCGGCGCACGGCTCCGGCCGCGGACGGAAGCGCACGAGATCGACGCCGTGCGGGACGAGGTGCGCGCGGCCGCCGATGCGATCGAGATCGCGGGCGACGTCGGGGTTGCAGGCAATCACGCAGGCGGCACGGCGCGCGCGTTCGGCAAGGGCCGCCGGATCGGCCTTCCGCACGTCGCGCGCGTGCAGGCTGAATCCGAACGGCACGTTGAGCCGTGCCGCCGCTTCCATCGCCACCTCGCCGGGCGTGTGCGCAAAGTACGCGTGCACGCCGGAGACCTCGTCGCTCGCGAGCAGGCGTGCGACCTGCGCGCCCTGGCCCTCCGGCGTGGAGGGCGCCAGGACGTGGGTCTTCGGCAGCAGCCGATCGATGCCCGGTTGCGCGGACGCGCCGTCGCCCGGCTTGGTGGCGAAGATGCACGCGAGAATCCCGCGCGATTCGAGCGCGAGCAGCTCGTTGATCGCGAAGGTCTCGGAGCGCCGCGGAAAGCCGCTGACGACGACCGCGATCCGGGCGCGGCTCACGACCGCTGCTCCGTCAGCAGGTGATGGACGCGTTCGCGGATCCGCGCCAGCCCTTCCATGTCGACGGCGCGGCCGACCGGGAGCGGACCGCCGAGCGCGTCGCGCACCGCCGACAGCAGCGTGTCGGGCGACAGCGTGGACGGCTCGACGAGACTGAAGCAGCCGCGCGCCGCCAGCCGGCGCGCGCGAATGAGCTGCTCCTGCACCGGTGCGGCGCGGGGCACGAGCACCCCGCGCACCCCGGCCGTCAGCAGCTCGCAGACGGTGTTGTATCCCGCCATCGACACGACGACATCGGCGTCCTCGTAGCGGCGGGCCATGTTCGGATCGAAGGTGACGAGCTGCACGTCGGCGCGCCCGGCCACGCGCGAGGCGAGCGCATCGATGGCGCTCGTGTCGAGCTGCGGACCGAACACCACGGTGCTGTCGAACATGTGCTCGGGCGTGGCGGCGATTGCCGACAGGTACGCGGTCAGCAGATCGCGGCCGTCCTCGCCGCCGCCGGTCGTGACCAGCACCCGCGGCGGGCCCGTGTGCGGCCGGCGCGCGACCGCGGCACGGCGGAGGTACCCGCAGTAGCGCGTCTTTTCAGCCACCGCCGCCGGAAAGTCGTACTCGCTCACCGCATCGAAGATGCACGGCGATCCGTAAATCCAGATCTCGTCGTAGTACGACGCCATCACGTCGAAGCTGCCGTTGGCGCGCAGCGTTCCCCGCGTCACCTCCGGCGCGTCGAGGATGTCGCGGATGCCGAGCACCAGCCGCGGCCGGCGCGCGAGCCGGCGCGTCGCGTCGAGCGCGGGCAGCAGCTCGCCGTCGATCCCGGCGGCGCGCTTGTCGACAATCATCAGATCGGGACGGAACGTGAGCACGGCCTGCTCGAGGATGGCGCTGCGGGCCTCGCGCACTTCGTGCGCGCAGTCGCTCAGAAATCGCGGTTCGTAGGCATCGGCGGTGGTGCGGTTCAGGCACGGCAGCTTCACGTAGTCCATCTGGCGCGGCAGCGTGAACGCGTGAATCATCGGCGAACCGGTCACCAGCAGAATCGCGGCACCCGGGTATTCGGCGCCGAGCAGTTCTCCGAGCACCAGCGAGCGCCGGATGTTGCCGAGGCCGAACGTGTCGTGGGAATAGAGCAGGATCTTGGGACGCGCCTGAGCAGCCGTCCAGCGCGGCGCGGCGCCCGGCGTCACGAGGTGGTGATGCTCGCGATCCAGCGAGTCGCCTCTCATCGCCTGAGGGTTGATCATTGTGGGTCTGGTGAGTGTGACGGCGGGGACCGGAGGGCTGCCGCCGCTGATGATCCTTTTGGGTATGCGATGTCGCTCGGAAATATAGGGTTGGACGGCGCGCGCGTTGGTGCGCGATCGACACGCAGGCGCGCGCGTACAGTCGCGCACACGTCGCAGGCCGTCGCTCACGCGTGTGCGCGGGTCGGCGCTATTTGAGCGCGCGGAGGAGTGCTGACAGCAGATCGAGGCGGCCCGAACCCATGTCCTGGCCGATGCGCTTCGCGCAGCTGAGCGCTTCCTGCGCGTTCGTCGGCTCAATCCCGGGTTTCACCTGTTCGATCAAGGCCGCCGCGCCGGAGACGAGGGCGGCACTGAAGGATGTCCCCGAGACGGCGGCGTAGCGCCCCGCCGGGAAAGGGGTAATCAGCGATTCGCCAGGCGCCGCCAGATAGACCAGCCCGTTGCCGAAGTTGGAGAACGTGCTGCGCAGATCGAGGTTGTTGCTCGATCCCACGCCGACGACATGGCGAAATGCGGACGGGAACACGAGCGTCTCTTCGCCGTTGTTGCCGGCAGAGGCCACGCAGATGACGTCGTGCTCGTTCGCGTAATTGACCGCGCGTACCAGTTCGGCCGACCAGTCCGCGAGGCTGAAGCTCATGTTGATGACGTTCGCGCCGTGATCGACGGCGTAGTAAATGGCGCGCACGACGTTGAAGACGTCGCCGCTGCCGTCGGGAGCGAACGCGGTCAACGGCATGATCCGCGCCGTCGGCGCCACCAGGCGCACGAGCCCGGCCACCATCGTGCCGTGGCCGAAGGCTGCCGGCAGGCCGCTCGCCTCGAGGATGGCCGCCGTCGACTGTTCGAGGATCGCCGCGGTCGACTGGTTGACGAGCGCGGCGCGGAATGGTTCGCCGACGACCTGCGCTTCGAGGATGGCCGCCGTCGACTGCGACACACCGGCAAGATCGGACGTCACCGTGGCCTGCTGGCGGACGAAATCGTACCCGGGGACGAACGCGCCGACGAGCGCCGGGTGATTGACGTCGATGCCGGTGTCGATGATGGCGACCACGCCGCCGCCCGTCACGGGCAGCGCGTGGACGGCCGGCGTGTTGATCAACACCGCCGCCGGCTGATTCGCGTAGCCGCGCCAGACGCTGCGCCCGTAGTAGGGCACGATCGTTCGATCCGGCAGCGCTTCCAGAATGGCCGCGGTCGACTGCATGAGCCGCGGACGAATCGATTCCGGAATGCCGACGACGTGGTTGCGCTCGAAGGCCATCACCGCGAGGTCGCCATTCAGCTCAGTCGCGAGGCCCGGATTGTCTACCACAGGGGTGACTAAATACATCGTCACACCCGAGGCATCGGTGACCTGACTGACAATCGTCAGATTGTGGCGCGCGGCGATGAACGGCGCGTCGGCCGGGTTGGCGCGCAACAGGAACGACGGCAGGGCACTCGACGTCTGCGCCGCGGCCGGAGCGACCGCGGCCATGAGTCCGAGTAACAGGACAGACAGCTTTCGCATGGCGGGTCTCTTACGTTTCGCGTCGAACATTTTCATTCTTCGAAGCGGATGTGAGCAGCCGCGCGAGCGGCACGTCCAACCCCCTTCGGTTCCCGAAGAGAATCCGCAGCCGCAATTGCGGGTGCGCGTCGTAATCGAAATGGAACTCGCCGAACGTGTTGACGGAGGCCTGACTCAGAATGCTCCGGCGGTCAACGAGCAAAACGGATACCGCATCGAGCGCCGTCTTCTCCGAGCGCTCGCGCGGAGAAACCTGGCCGACGATCGACACGCGACGCGCGCCTTGTTCGGCGTCGAGCCGCAAATCGATGAAAAAGTCGCCCGCACGGTAGAGAACGTGGCGAGTGACGCTGTTGCTGGCGCGCACCCCCGCGGGCAGCGGTTGACGTATGCTGTCGAACACGAGCTTTGGCACCAGGCGATCCAGCAGCGGCTCGACGCGCCGTGGCGGAATCGCGAAGATATCCAATGCGCGCGCGACCACGTCAGCCGGTGGTTCCCAACGGACCTCGTCGCGGGCCGTGGCGACGATTTGTTCGACGAGCGCCAGCGTCCGCGCGCAACGCGCGCAGCCGGCAGTGACATGTTCCTCGATTTGCCGGCGCCGCGCGGCCGGGGCTACACCTCGGACAAAGTCCGCCGCATCTGCCACAGAGAGATGTTGAGTCACGCCCTGTTCCTCTCGTCTGCCCACCCGCACGGGTAGGCTAACGCTCGTGTCTTGAGGGTGTCCGACCCTACCGAAAAGTATAGGATCGTCAAACTTTCTCCCGTTGGACGGTGTGGGCCCCTATCGCTGGCGCGCACCGATCAGGACGAATGGCGCCCAGTGATATGGATGAGGGTTCTCGTCGCGCGCCGTGAGCATCGCGTCGCGCAGCGCGACCGCGCGATCCGGCGTCCGCCGCAGCTGCTCGTAGAAGTGGCGCATGAGTCTGGCGGTGCTGCGGTCGTTCACGTCCCAGAGTGAGACAACGACGGACTGGGCGCCGGCATAGAGCCAGCCGCGGACGAGGCCGAGGAGTTCGTCCCCGCCGATGAGCGCGTTGAGCCCGGTGCCGCAGCCGCTCATGGTCACCAGCTCGGCGGCGACGCGGAGGTCGTACAAATCGAAGAGGCTCAACGGCGCGTCGCCGAGCTGGATCGCCGAGAACATCGGATTGTCGACGCGGAACGCCGCGTGGGTGGCGATGTGGATGACTCCGGCGCGCGGGCTTTCCTCTTTGAGCGTCGCGACGCTGGCCTTCCGCCCTTTGAAGACCCGGGCCCCGGGCAGCGACGCCGCCACCGCGTCGACTTCGTGATCGATGTGCGGCGCCGCCTCATCGGCAACGCCCAGCACGAGCGCAGGACCCCGCCGCGTCGGGCGCTTCTGGCGGCACAAGTAGAGCACGCTCGCGCTCGGCGCGTAACAGATCGGCCCCTCATCGATCAGCGATCCGTCGCCGTCGCGCAGCGCGTGGAACGGGACGTAGTGCAGGAACCCGTGCGGCACGAACACCATCGAGCGATTGCGGAGGCGATCGCGGAACGGCGCGACGAGCGCGCGGTAGAGCGCCTGCAGGTGCGCGGTCGTCGCGGCCTCGATAGTCGACGCGAAGTAGCGCTGGTACTCGGCGCCGAGCCGGAACTTCGAGAGCTGAAACTGCAGCAGCTGCGCGTGCTCGCGGACCTCGTCGACGCGGCCGAGCGGGACCATGTCGAAGGTCCGCGGACCGATCAGGCAGGCACAGAACACGCCCCGCGCCGCGTAGTACTCGACGACGATCTCGTCAGGCGCCAGCGACGACTGCACGGTCGACAGATCGACGACGCCGGCGTTCTGCAGGGCGGCGTAGTCGCTGTCGGCGACGCGAATCTCGGTGAGCGCGCGGGTGATGTCGTTCTCGAGCTTCCGCGCGCGGGCCCGCAGCGATTCGACGTTGCTGCGCGACGGCTCGGCGCTCAACTCGCGGATGTCGATCTCCCGGTAGCACCAGTTCAGCGACTCGCGCAGCTGGTGCAGCCGCCGCACCGGCAACCGGGTGCCCGCGGTGCGCGCCGTCATCGCGTGCGCGCGGAACGCGATCAGGTCCGCCAGGCTCCTCGACTTGGCCTGCTCGATGAACGTGAAGGCGCCCGTGCGGCTGACGCGCGGCCCGCCGGCGAGCGCGATCGCCACCACGCTCTCGTAGACGACGAGCTTGTCTTTCAGAAACGCAATCTTGATCTCGTCGGCGCGGAGGTCCGTGCGCAGGCTCTCGAGCCAGGCGTGCGCGTCGAGATACGCGTCCGCCGCAGCGTCGGTGCGCCCCATCGCCTCGGCAATCTGCCCGAGCACGAAGCTCGCCTGGAACCGCAGCGCCGGCGCCTGCGTCGTCGCGAGCCGCTCGAGCGCGGCATGGCACCAGCGTTCCGCCGTCCGCGGATCGCCGGCGCGCAGCCCGACGCGCGCGAGCACCAGTTCGGCGAGCGCGGCCTTGGCGACGAGGCCGGTTTCGAGGAACACGAGCTGCGCCGCCTCGGCGAGGTCGCGCGCTTCGTAGAGCCGTTCGTCCTCGAGCAGCACGATCGCCTGATACAGATCGAGCAGCGCCAGCCACGGGCGGTTGCGCTCGCGGCGGAAGCGCTGGCGCGCGTGCGCGAAGCTCGCGAGCGCCCGCTCCGGCTCGCCGGACTGCGTGGCGGCGATGGCCAGCCACGTGAGCGCCTTGGCCGCCTCGTAATTCAGGCCGAGCTCGTCGAAGCGCGCGAACGCCTGCCGTCCGAGGCGCGCGCCGTCGGCCGTGAGATTCAGTTCGAGCGACAGCTCCGATTCGTCCAGATCGCAGAGCGCCTGGTGGTAGCGGTCCTGCAGCCGCGCGCAGCGCCGCCGCGTCGCCTCGTACATCTCGATCGCCCGCGAGTACTCGCCCCGCAGGTAGTACAAGTAGGCGATGTTGTAGTCGGCTTCGGCGACGAGCAGCGGCAGGTTGTGGCGTTCGCTGTAGCGGCGCGCCTGCTGGTGCGTGGCGAGCGCCTGATCGAAGAGATTCAGGCTGATCAGACAGACGGCCAGATTGCGCAAGGCGATGGCGACGTCATTGGGCGCGCCGGCCTTGACCAGCGTGCGATAGGCGCGGCGATAGAGCGCGAGCGCCTCTTCGAAGCGGTCCTGACGGTAGAGGACGTTGGCGAAGTTCGCGTCGAGGCGCGCGAGGCGCAGCCGATCGCCGGCTCGCTCGAAGATCCGGCGCGCCTGCCGCGCCCACTGCTGCGCGGTGCCGTAGCGCCCCAGGTAGATGAGCGTCTGCAGGGCGCCGCTGCGGGTGATGGCTTCCTCGATCGGTCGCTTCGCGGCGCGGAATCGGGCAATCGACGCGCGATACGCCGTGAGCGCCGGCTCCAGCCGTCCTTCGAGCGCGAACACATGGCCCGAGCCGCGCAGCGATCGTCCGGCCGCGTAGTCGGTGCCGATCTCCATCGCGAGCGATTCGGCCACATCGGCCAGCCGTGCCGCCTGCTGCAGGTCGACGCGCGCGCGCAGCGGCACGACGTCGCAGATTCGCTCCAGCAGCGCGACGTCCCGGGCGACCTTCGAACGCTCGATCGCGCGGCGCCGTTCCGCCTGGTCCGCAGTGGTCGCGAGCACCTCGATCAGGCGATCGATGCGCGTCACTCTCCGAATCCCGAGTTGCCGAGCTCGCGCTCGAGTTTTTTCAGACACCTGCCGCGGATGAACCCGATCGAGCCGGTCGCGAGACCGAGGCGCCTGGCCACCTCGGCATACGACAGCGGCGGGTCCGCGTAGAACAGCAGCTGGATCATCTCGCGGCATCGCGGCGGCAGCGCGCGAATCGCATCGCGCAGGGTCTGCTCGCGTTCCGTGGCTTCGAGAATCTCGCCGGGCACCTCGGCTTTCGCGTCCGAGACATCCGACGGGATTTCGTCTCCTTCACGCTCGTGGCGCTTGCGCACGCGGCGCTTCCAGTGAAACGCCTGGTGGGCGGTGACGGAGATCAGCCACGATTTGAGGCTCTCGATCTTGCGCAGCCGGGGCAGCTCCGCGTAGAGCTCGAGGCAGACCGCCTGGAAGATATCTGCGGCGTCGGCGGGCTGAGCGCCGTAGCGCAGCGGAATGGAATAAATCAGCCGCCGATAGCGGTGAATCAGGACACCCCAGGCCTCCTGGTCTCCCTCGCGGCATGCCTGCACGAGCTGCGCGTCGTTCCAGTCTTCCCGTTCGGACCGGTGTTCGGCCTGTTCCTTTCGATCCCGCATCAACGCGTCGGGGCCTGCCGCCAGTACAGTTCGTCGACGTTCCAGAGAGAGTAGTGGGGGAGCACGCCAGGGTTGAAATTCGCGAGGCCGCTGCGCGCGGCCGCGAGGATGTGCGGGCTGGCGAGGAAGATCAT
>JABFWM010000131.1 GCA_013362195.1 Acidobacteriota bacterium | reverse complement strand
GTTGTGATGGCTCTTGATCACGTGCGACGGGCCGATCACGGAGACGCTTTCGATGACGTCGGGATAGAGCGTTCCCTGCGCGAGGAAATCGAAGTGCCCGAGCGACTTCGCTTCGTCGTCGAAGACGTCGATGAACGTGGCGCCGATGATCTTGCGCTTCTGTTCCGGATCCGTGACGCCGGTCAGGCGATCGAGAAAGCGGTCCGACGCATCCACCGACACGAGCGGCAGCTGCAGCCGCTCGAAGCGCCGCCGGATCTGCTCCGCCTCGTTATGCCGCATCACGCCGTTGTCGACGAAGATGCACGTCAGCCGATCGCCGATCGCCTGGTGCAGCAGCACCGCCGCGACCGTCGAATCGACGCCGCCGCTCAACCCGCACACGACGCGGCCGTCACCGACCTGCCGCCGGATCGCCTCCACCGTCTCGTGCACGAACGACGCCATCGTCCAGTCGCCGGTGCAGCCGCAGACTTTGAACGCGAAGTTGCGGAGGATGTCGGTGCCGCGATCGGTATGGGCCACTTCCGGGTGGAAGAGCACGGCGTAGAACCTGCGATCCTCGTCGGCCATCGCCGCGACCGGCGCATTCGCGCTGGTCGCCGTGACCGTGAAGCCTGACGGCGCGCTCTTGACGAAATCGCCGTGGCTGGCCCAGACGCGCAGCTCGGAGGGAATGGTCGCGAAGAGCGGCGCCTCCTCTTCTATCGCGATCGTCGCCAGCCCGAACTCGCGGTGCGGCGCCGGCGCCACTTCGCCGCCGAGCGCGTCGGTCATCAGCTGCATCCCGTAGCAGATGCCGAGCACGGGCACGCCCGCCTGGAACACGCCCGGCTCGCAGCGCGGCGCGGTCGGCTCCGATACGCTTCGCGGCCCGCCCGACAGGATGATCCCGACCGGCGATCGCCGTCGAATCTCGGCGAGCGGCGTGTTGTACGGCAGGATTTCCGAGTAGACCGACAGTTCGCGAAGCCGGCGCGCGATCAACTGCGTGAACTGCGAACCGAAATCCAGGACGACAAGTGTTTGGTGATTCACGGGGAGCCGGAACGTCACGCTATTATAAGGCGTGTCGCCGGTCCGCACCACAATATCTTGTAGGTCAGCGCTCGTTCTTCTCGCTCTCGTCCTTGTCCGGCCGCATGCCGCGGCGTTCGGCGATGCTGCGCCCGACGCGCCGCGCGTGCTGCCGATCGTCGGCGACTGGTCGGTGGAGATCGGCGGTCCGCCGGCGCCGCGCGTGCCGCCCCTCATCGACGAGGACGGCGTGTATGTCGCGCTGCGCGCCGGACAGATCGTCGCGCGATCGCTCGTCGACGGTACGGAACGATGGCGGAAGGAACTGGCGGTCGAACGTCCGCTGGCGGCAGATGCGGGGATCCTGTTCGTGGCGGCTGCCGACGCGATCCACGCGCTCCGCGCGAAGGATGGCGCGCCGCTGTGGGAGGCGCCGCTGCCCGGCATCAGCGCGCCGCTCGTCGCGCGATCGGGGTGGCTGATCGCGCGCGCCGATACCCACGTCCTCGCCTTTCGCGCGAAGGACGGGACGCTCGTCTGGCAGCGCGAGGTCGGCGCGTCGGCCGAGGCGCCCGAGATCGATGGCGATCGCCTCTACGTCCCGCTGGACGATGGGCGGGTGATCGCGTTGGAGATCACCGCCGGCACGCCGGTCTGGGAACGCCCGATCGGCGGCGCGGCCGGCGCGGTGGTCGCGTTCGGCGATCGCGTCTATCTCGGTGTGGGCGACCGGAAGTTCTATTGCCTGAACGCCGCGACGGGTGAAATCCTGTGGGTCCAGCGAATCGGCGCCGGCATCATCGGCGCCGCCGCCGCGGATGCCTCGAAGGTGTACTTCGTGGCGCTCGACAACGTGCTCCGCGCGCTCGATCGAGGGAGCGGCAATCTGCGCTGGCAGCACGCGTTCCGCCGGCGGGTCACGCGCGGGCCGGCGCTGGCCGGCGCGTATGTGTTCCTGCCGTCGGGGGGATCGCCGGAGATCTGGATGTGGACCGAAAAGGACGGTCGCTCCGCCGGCACGCTGGCATTGCCGGCGGAACCCGCCATTCCTCCGGCGTTCCTGCAGCGTGCCGACGGATACGATGTCGTGGCCGTCACCGGCAACCTGGGCGGCCAGTGGCAGCTGACGCTTCTCAAGACGGCGGACGAACCGCCGCTCTCCGCATTCACCTCCCTCCCCGGACTGGTGCTCGAGCCGGAGTCGCTCTCGACGAAATAACGTCGCCAGCGGCATCGCCGCCGTGGGCGCGGTCGTATCCGGTCCGACGCGCGCAGGCCGACGCCGCCGTTGGATCAGCGATGTGCCCGCCGCCGGGAACCGGTGATGAAGCCCGCCACGAACATGCGTCGTGCGCGGCGCGTCATACGCTGCCGAGAGGCAACCGCCGTACCGGCAGGTCCGGCGCGTTTTCCCGGGACTTCGCGTGCGCGCCGTCTCCGATCGGATACGGGACCGCGCGTCCGATCCGATACAGTGGGGCTCGGCAGTGCTCTTGCTTGTTTGGAAAGGAGCCTGTATGTGCGCGAAGCTTCTCGTCCTGACCGGGCCACGATGCGGCGAGGCGTTGCCCATTGAAGCCGCGCGCTTGACCATCGGGCGCGATGCGTCGAGCGACCTCAGCATTGGCGATCGACTGCTCTCGCGCCGGCATTGCTCGGTCGAGCGGGCGGAGGGACGGTTCACGATCCGCGATCTCGGCAGTTCGAATGGCACCTACGTGAACGGGATCCCGGTCCGCGAGCGACCGCTCGTCCATGGCGATCGCATTCGCGCCGGCGACTCCGTCCTGCTGTTCCTGCACGCCGACGAGGCGGCCGCGCCGCCCGCGGCGCAGCCGCCCGCCGACGATCGGACCGCGCGGATTCCCGTCGATGCGCGCCCTCGTGCGGAAGATCGCGGCAGCGCGGTGATCGTCGCCGAGGTGCTGGCGGGCCGTATGACGTTTCAGGCGCACGAGATCGTCGGCACCAGCGCGCCGATGCGGCTCGTCTACGATCGCATCCGCAAGGTCGCGCCCGCTGAATGCACGGTGCTGGTGCGCGGCGAAACCGGGACGGGCAAGGAGCTCGCGGCGCGCGCGATCCACGAGAACAGTCCGCGCGCGCGCCGGCCCTTCGTTGCCGTCAACTGCGCGGCGCTCACCGAGCCGCTGCTCGAGAGCGAGCTGTTCGGCCACGAGAAAGGGGCGTTCACCGGTGCCGTCGCGCTCAAGAAGGGCAAGCTCGAAATTGCCGACGGCGGCACGATCTTCCTGGACGAAGTCGGCGAGCTTGCCCCGGCGCTGCAGGCGAAGCTGCTGCGCGCGCTTCAGCATCACGAATTCGAGCGGGTGGGCGGCACGCGAACGATCAAGGTGAACGTCCGCGTCGTCGCGGCGACGAACGCCGACCTGGAAGCGGCCGTCGCGGCCGGACGCTTCCGGCAGGATCTGTGGTATCGCCTGAACGTGGTCGTGCTGCCGCTGCCGCCGCTGCGCGATCGGCGCGCCGACATCCCGCGGCTCGCCGCGCACTTCGCCGCGAAGCACGGCGCCGGACGCGACGTCGAGATCTCGCCCGAGGCGCTCGACGTGTTGTGCGCCTACGACTGGCCCGGCAACGTGCGCGAGCTGGAAAATGCCATCCAGCGCGCCGTCGTCCTCGGCGGCGAGGATCGCATCGTCCCCGACGATTTGCCGGAGCCGGTGCTCGAATCGGCGATGGCTGCCCGCAGCCCGTCGGACGCGCCCTATCATCAGCACGTGCTCGAGGCGAAGCGGCGGCTGATCCTCGACGCGATCGAGCGCTCCGGCGGCAACTGCAGCGCCGCGGCGCGCCTGCTCGGCATCAACCCCACGTATCTGCACCGTCTGCTCCGGACGCTCCGGCTGCGAGAGCTGACGGCGAGGCGATGACCGGCGCCGACGGTCGCGCGCCATGCCGCTGAGCGCGGGCGCCCGCCTCGGCCCGTACGAGATCATCGCGCTGGTCGGCAGCGGCGGCATGGGCGAGGTCTACCGCGCGCGCGACACGCGGCTCGATCGCTCGGTGGCGATCAAGGTCGTCGGCGCGCAGCACGGATCGCTCGATGCCGGAGGGCTCGAGCGCGAAGCCCGCGCCGTGGCCGCGCTGAACCATCCTCACATCTGTGCCTTGCACGACGTCGGGCGCGAGCGCGACACGGCGTTCCTGGTGATGGAATACGTCGCCGGCGAGACCCTGGCCGCGAAGCTCGCGCATGGTCCGCTCGAGCCGCGCGAAGTCGTCCGCTGCGGCATTCAGATGGCGGAGGCGCTCGACCACGCGCACAGAAACGGCGTCGTCCATCGCGATTTCAAGCCGTCGAACGTCATGCTCACCAGGTCGGGCGTCAAGGTGCTCGACTTCGGTCTCGCGACGCTGCGAAGCGCCGCGCCGGTGCGCGTCGGCTCGCCGGACGAAGGCGCGTCGACGGTCCGGCAGGCGCTGACGCCCGACGGCACGCTCGTCGGCACCGTGCATTACATGTCGCCCGAGCGGTTGGAAGGCCAGGAGGCGACGATTGCCTCGGACATCTTCGCGCTCGGTTCGGTGCTCTACGAGATGGCGACGGGCCGCCGTCCGTTCGCCGGCAGCAGCGCTGCCGCGGTGATCGCCGAAGTCCTCCGCAGCGATCCGCCGCCGCCGTCGACGCTGCAGCACCGCGTGCCGCCGGCGCTCGACTGGGTCATTCGGAAATGCCTCGCGAAACATCCGGAGGCGCGATGGCAGGCGGCCGGCGACATCGTCGAAGTGCTGCGATGGATCGCGCACGGCGCCGATCGGCTGCCGCAGGAGTCGGCGTCGCGGCGTCACATCTGGCCGCTCGCCGCGGCCGGCGTCGTGCTGGCCGCCGCGCTGGCCGCGCTGTTCTGGCGCAGCCTGCTGCGCGAGGCGCCCGAGCAGCCCGCGCTCTCGTTCTCGATCCTGCCGCCGCCCAGCGGAGGAT
>JABFWM010000139.1 GCA_013362195.1 Acidobacteriota bacterium | reverse complement strand
CATCAGATCCCCGGACGGCGACGGCTCGATCGACACGACCGACACGTACGGCGTCTTCTCGCGCTTCGGCGCCAGGTCCTTGCCGTAGTCGGCGGGGCGCTCCTTGTCGCGGAACGGCTTGAAGCGGTCCTTCAAGTACTTGTCGAACTGCTCGTCGAACTCCTCGGGCTTCAGCTTGAACGCCTCCTCATACGCGCTCTCGCCGCCGCCGATGACCGCCTTGCGCAGCGCGAACAGGAACTGCCGCAGGCCTTCCTTGCCCCACTTCGATTCGATGAACTCGAAGGCCGCGTGTCCGAGGTTGTAGGGGAGCCGGCCGTCGGCGAACTGGACGCCCTGAAAGTCGCTCATCGACGGGACGATGTCGGCAATCGCGGCATCGCGCACCGACATCAGGTCGAACGGGTTCCAGTAGCCGGTCATGTAGTCCGACAACCCTTCGTCCACCCACAGCGGAAGGCCGCGGCGCAGCAGCGTGCGCGGGATGATGTCGAACTCGAAGATGTGCGTCAGTTCGTGCGTGATGAGGCGATAGAGGGCGTCGGAGGGCTCGTCGATGGGCAGCACCATGCGATCGCGGTACGGCTCCGCGAACGCCAGCACGCCTTCCGGCAGCTCGCCCGGCTCGATGTTCTGCTGCTGGAATTCGCTGGCCGTCTTGTAGAGGACCAGCGGCACCTTGAAGGCCAGGTCGTGCTTCAGATCCGCGCTGACCTGCTGATACGCGCTTTCGGCGTAGCTGGTCACGCGCTCGAGGTGCTGCTCGATCTCCGGGTAGTAGTAGATCTCGAAGTGATCCGTGGTGTAGATGCGCCAGCTGAAGTGGTCGTACTTGATGCGGTTCTTGTTGTAGTACGGCACGAACGGCGTCTGGGCGCTCGCCGCGATCGTGCCAGCGATGTACACGACCGCGAAGAGAGCGAGCCCGAACGGCGATCGAAAACCGCGCCGACTGCGCGTGCGCATGGTTCACCTCGAATGGTGCCGATGTTACTGTAGCTGAGACGCTTGTCGCAACGACGATGTCCCCGGGAAGGAGCGGGCGGGCGAGCCGACGTGCAGGGCGCCGCAGCAGCGACCTGGGGTCTACTCCGGGCGTTCACTCCGAACGGTCCGGCGCGGCAGCAAGCCACGTACCGCCGACGAGCTCGCACGGGCGCGTCCCTGACGTGAGGCATTGGCCGCCGCGCTGTCCCCCGCGGGCAACGGTGCTGTCCTCCCCGCGATACAATCGATGGAATAAATCCGCGGCCCGCCGGTGTTCTATCCACTGGCGGTCCGCGGGATCTCCGTCATGGTGTTTCGCCGCGGAACCGGCCGCTCGTCCGGTGCGCCTCCTCGTGGGGAGGACGCCGGGTTTGCGCAGCAGGCGCTGTCGCACATCGACAGCCTGTACGGCACCGCGCTGCGGTTGACCCGGCGCGCGCAGGATGCCGAGGATCTCGTGCAGGACACGTATCTGAAGGCCTTCCGATCGGCGCACCAGTTCGAGCCCGGCACGAACCTGAAGGCGTGGCTGTTCACGATCCTTCACAACACGTATCGCAACATGCGCCGCCACGACGTGCGCAATCCGGTGGACGTGGACAGCGAGGCGGTCGATCGGGTGGCGGACGCCACCGCCGAAGGCGACACGCCGGAGCAGCTCTTGTCGCGCGCGACGCTGGACGCCGACCTCCAGGCGGCGCTCGACGCGCTGCCCGAGGCGTTCCGGCAGGCGGTCTGGCTGCGCGACGTGGAAGAACTGTCGTATGCCGAAATCGCGCGGGTGCTCGACGTCCCCATCGGTACTGTGATGTCCCGCATCTCGCGCGGCCGCCGCGCCCTGTTCGACGGACTGCAGGCCCGCCGCGCCGAAGCGGCGCGCCGGGTGGCGTCGCGCTGATATCGCTTATGGACGAACCGATCCGCCGTTGCCGTGATCTCGACGAGCGCCTGACGCCCTACGTCGACAACGAGGCCGCTCCCGGGGATCGCCGTGCGGTGGAGGCACATCTGTCGAAGTGCCCGCCATGCCGCGACCACGCGATCGCCGAGCGCACCGCGCGCGACCTCATTCACGAACGCCGCAGCGACCTGCGCTGCGCGGCGCCGCCGGGCCTGCGCGCGCGCTGTGCGGCGCACACGGCCGCGGCAGACGGCACACGGATCGCGAACGCGCTCTCGCCGTCGCTGATCTTCCGGACGCCGGCCTCGCGCTGGCTGCCGCTCTCCGTGGCCGCGACCGTCGCGCTGGCGATCGCCGGCGTCTTCCTCACCGGCCTCAACAGCAACGTCCAGGCGCTCGCCACCGGCCTCGCGCTCGATCATGCGAAGTGTTTTCAATTCAAGGGCGACCCGAGCCGGAGCGTGGACGCGGCGGTGCTCGAGCGCGCCTGGCAGCAGCATCAAGGCTGGCCGCTCGTCGTGCCCGCGTCCGCCAGTCAGGAAGATCTGCGTCTGCTGACCGTGCGCCGGTGCCTGTCGACCGACGGCCGCGTCGCGCACGTGATGTACCTCTGGCACGGCCAGCCGCTGTCGGTGTTCGTGCTGCCGCACGGGGGGCAGCCGGCGCGCCTGCTCGCCGCGATCGGACACGACACCGCGGTCTGGTCCGCCAACGGGCGCACCTACGCGGTGCTCGCCACCGGCCATCCCCCGGACTTCTCCCACATTGTCGAGTACGTCAAAAGTCATGCGCGCTGACGGGTGCCGCGCACTTCCCGCGAGGACGGTATGAACGCGAAATGGATCATCGCCGGCGCCGCGGCGGTCTCGATGGGGCTGCTGACGCTGCCGATGCTGAAAGGCTCCGGCGGCGAGCCATTGAAGCCACCGCGATCGGCGGCCGCGGAGCCGAGCGCCCAGGGGCCGTCCTGCGACGGCCGGGGCACGGCGAAGTTCGACTTCGTGCTGAAGGATCACAACGACGCGCCGGTGCAGCTTGCCCAGTACCAAGGGAAGGTCGTGATCCTGAACTTCTGGGCGACGTGGTGCGGCCCGTGCAAGGAGGAGATCCCCGCCTTCGTCGAGCTGTACGATCGGTACAAGGACAAGGGCCTCGTCATCCTCGGCGTCTCGATCGACGACACCGTCGATCAGCTCCGCCCGTTCATGCGGCAGTACCACATGCAGTATCCGGTGCTGCAGATGACGCCCGACATCGAAGAGGCCTACGGGCCGTTTTACGGCGTGCCGACCACGTTCTTCATCGCGCGGGACGGCGCGATCTGCCGTCGTCACATGGGGCCGGTGACGCGGGAGCAGTTCGAGCAGGAGATCAAGTCGCTCCTGTAGTATGATCGTCGGGAATGCTGAAGGGATTCACACACGCGCGCCTCGCCTGCGGATGCCGTCTGGCGTTTCGCGACGGCGTCGAGGGCAGTCCCGTCACGGTCGTCGTTGACGTGAAGGCGCCGGGGTGTCCGCTCACCCTGCACGTCGCAGGGCTTCCGCTGTACGACTATCGCGAGGCGCTCCGTCCGCCGACCCGTCCAGGCCCGCAGGCCGAAGAAGAGTACGAAGAGGAAGGCTGACGCTTGGCCTTTCGGCGATCGCGTGATGTGATCATCGCGTGATCGCGCTGCTCCTGCTCACCGCCCAGATCCTCGCTCCATCTCAACCCGCTGCCGAGCAGGCGTTTGCCGCCGCCGTCAGCGAGGCGCAGCTGCGCCGGACCGTGCACGACCTGGTCGCGGCCGGGCCGCGCATGGGCGGGACGCCCTCCGGCGACCAGGCCGCCGCGCTTCTCCACGATGCCTTCACGCGGCTCGGATTCGCGACCGAGACGTTCACGGATCCGCCCAAGCTCGCCCACTGGGAGGACGCGTGGAAGGTGACGCTCGGCTCGGGCGAGGTGATCGAATCGGCATGGCCGTACGGATATTCGGCCTCGATCGCCGAAACGAGCGGACCGCTCCTCGTCGTGCCGAATCTCGCCTCCGCGACGCCGGACGCGGCGTGGAAGGGAGCGGTCATCTACACGCCCGGGGACGTCGTGCGCGCCTATGCGGCGATCGCATCGAACCCGAATCGTCCGCTCGCCATCCTCACCAGCGCCCCCAACGCGCCGCCGCGCTACCTCGATTGGACGCGCATTTCGGAGCTGCCCGCGCGCGCTGGCCATCCCGTCCCGGTGTTTGGCGTCTCGTACCTGGACGGCCGCACGCTCGACGCCGCCGCCGCGCTCAAGACGACCGTGCGCGTGTCGCTGACGTCGCACGTCGACGAGCGCCCGCCGAAGACGGTCGTCGCGACGCTGCCCGGACGCGAACGCGGCAGGTATTACCTGGTGTGCGCGCACGGCGATTCGGATGCGGGCGGCCCGGGCGCCGACGACAACGCGTCGGGCGTGGCCACCGTGCTGGAGATCGCGCGCGTGTTCGCCGAGCTGCGCCGCACTAACGTGTTGCCGCAACTGCGCTACGACATCCGCTTCGCGGTGTGGGGATCCGAATATCACTCGTCGAAGGCGTACATCGAGCGCGAAGGCGCGCGGCTCGGCGAGCTGGCCGCCGTCTTCAACTTCGACGAGACCGGCACGGGCGCCGAACGCGAGGCGCTCTACTTCGAGTCGAACGACGTGCCGTGGAACGCGCCGCTGCTCAAGACCCTCGAAGCCGTTGCCGCCGACTACGCGGGACAGCCAGGCTTCTGGACCGAGTACACCACCAACCCGTCACAAGGCGGCACCGACTCCTACGCGTTCCTGCCCGTGACGTACCACGGCACGGGCACGACGACGCTCGAGATCCCGGCGACCACGATCTACACCGCGGCCTGGGATCGGCTCGCGTCACTGAAGCAGACGCCGGGATGGGCGTCGAAGGGGGTTGCCGATCCCGTCAACCTGAAGATCGACTACTCGCTGTACTACCACTCGTCGGGCGACACGCCGGAGAACACCACGGATCGCGAGCCGCAGAACATGGTCAAGGCCGTGAAGGTGACGGGGCTCGCGCTGCTGCGTTTGAACCGGTAAAGGACT
>JABFWM010000618.1 GCA_013362195.1 Acidobacteriota bacterium | reverse complement strand
GAGCCCTGAGCCTTAAGCCCTGAGCCGAGCCCTGAGCCCTGACTACCGTGCCGTCGACTCGCGCGCGACGAGTTCCGGCGGAATGATGACGCGGCGGAATTTGTCGGGCGCGTCGGGCCCGAGCCGGTCGAACAGCAGCTCGCCGGCGCGGCGTCCCTCCTCCTCACGCGACCAGCTGACCGTCGTCAACGGGACGCGCAGCAGATCGCCCATCGCGATGTGGCCGGCGCCGACGACCTTGAGATCCTGCGGCACGCGCAGGCCGCGGTCCCACAGCGCTTTCATCGCGCCAATCGCCGCGGGATCGTTGGCGGCGAAGACGCCGTCGACGCGCGGCGCGACGGCGAGCAGCTTCGTCATCGCGCGATAGCCGTCCGCCTCCTTGAACCCGCCGCGGACGATCCACTCGGCGCGGCCGCGCACCCCGTGCGCCTTCAGCGCGGCGCGGTATCCCTCGGCGCGCCGCTTCGCGTGCACGATGTTCGGTCCGGCGATGTGCGCGATGGCGCGGCACCCCTGGTCGATGAGATGGCTGGTCGCCAGCCGCCCGACCTCGTGATCGTCGGCGATGACGCGGTCGCAGCGGACGCCCGGATGATCGTCGCGGTCGATCATCACCAGGCCGACGCCGAGGGCGCCCAGCCGCTGCAGCAGATCGCTGTTGCCGGAGGCATTCGCCGACGCCAGGACGATCCCGTCCACCTGCCGCTGCCGCAGCATCTCGATCTCGTCGCGCTCCTTCGCGGGATCCTCGTTCGAGCTGCACAGCAGCAGGCCGAAGCCGCGCGGCCGCGCGACCGACTCGAGGCCGGCGACGATTTCCACGAAGAACGAGTGCATCAGATCGGGGATGACGATGCCGAGCGTGTGCGTGCGGCGGAGCGTCAGGCTGCGCGCCACCGCGTTCGGCTGGTAGCCGAGTTCGGCCACCTTGGCCAGGACGCGGGCCCGCGTCGCGTGCCCGATGTCTTCGCGGTTGTTGAGCACCTTCGAGACGGTCGTGATCGACACGCCGAGCTCGCTGGCGATCCGCTTCATCGTGGTGGCCATGGCGGTCTCGACCGGGGGCTCCGGATTGCGTTGGCTTTACCGCTAAAGTAACTTGCCTTTAGCGGTAAAGGATGGTATCACATCGCCCCGTGCCGAATCGGCCGGCATCCATGGAGGAGGGAGACCGCCCGTGGTTCGTGTTCGCCTGCCCATTTGTCTGCCCGCGATCGCGGTCCTGGCCGCGCTGACCGTCGTCGCCGCCGCCGCGCAAGCGCCGCCCGCACCCAGGCCTCTCGATCCGATCAAGGAGAAGCGGCTCGCCTGGTTCCGCGACGTCAAGTACGGGATGTTCATTCACTGGGGCCTCTACGCCATTCCCGCCGGGGAATGGAAGGGCAAGCGCTCGCTCGGCCTCGGCGAGTGGATCATGAACCGCTCGCAGGTCCCCGTGAAGGAGTACGAGCCGCTCGCCGGCCAGTTCAATCCGGTGAAGTTCGATGCCGACGGTTGGGTGCAGCTCGCGCAGGACGCGGGCATGAAATACATCGTCATCACGTCGAAGCACCACGACGGCTTCGCGATGTTCAAGTCGAAGGTCAGCTCGTACAACGTCGTCGACGCGACGCCGTTCAAGCGCGACGTGCTGAAAGAGCTGGCGGACGCCTGTGCGAAGCGCG
Organism: Acidobacteriota bacterium; assembly: GCA_013362195.1. GTDB lineage: Bacteria > Acidobacteriota > Vicinamibacteria > Vicinamibacterales > 2-12-FULL-66-21 > QHWT01. Next base: position 3,300 of record JABFWM010000618.1, on the reverse strand, counting down.
GCATGCGCCTCGGCTTCTACTACTCGCAGTCGCAGGACTGGCACGAGCCGGGCGGCGCCGGCAACACCTGGGATTTCGGTCCCGACGTGGATGCGGGCGGAAAGGAACTGAAGCCGTACGACCGGTACCTGCGCGAGAAGGCGGAACCGCAGGTGCGTGAGCTGCTCAGCGGCTACGGCCCGGTCGCGCTCATCTGGTTCGACACGCCGCGCATGATGACACCCGAGCGCGGCCAGCGCTTCGCGGACATCGTCCGCTCGATGCAGCCGGACACCCTGATCGACGGCCGCCTCGGCACGGAAGGGGACTATCGATCGACGGGCGACAACGCGATCCCGCCCGACGCGTCGGCAGACGCGTGGGAGACGCCCGCGACGATCAACGACACGTGGGGATTCCGCAAGGACGACACGAACTGGAAGTCGCCGGGGCAGGTCACCTTCAAGCTCGTGGACATCGTCAGCAAGGGGGGCAACTACCTGCTGAACGTCGGGCCGACGGCGGAGGGCGTGATCCCGCAGGCGAGCCAGGACGTGCTGCGCACCGTCGGCCGATGGCTGAAGGTGAACGGCGACGCGGTGTATGGCGCGCACCAGTCCCCATTCGGCGACGAGTTCGGCGAGTACTCGTCGCGTGGCACGAAGGACGTGCGGGGGCAGAAGCTGTTCCTGGCCGACACCGAATGGCGCGTCACGACCAGGCCCGGAAAGCTGTACTTCACCTTCTTCAATGAGCCACGCGTCCCGTTCGAGATTCCCGCGATGAAGAACCGCGTCACGCGTGCATACCGGCTCGCTGATGGCGCGCCGCTGGACGTCAAGACCGAGAACGGCCGCACGACGTTCACCATGCCGCGGCCGATGCTCGATCCGATGGCGACGGTCGTCGTCGTGGAGTTCGAAGGAGAAAAAGTCGAGCGCTGAAGAGTGGGTCTCGAACGTGACCGCGATGAGCATCGCGTTCGCGAGGATCTCGAGCGCGGCGACGACGCGCGGGCTGCAATTCGGCCTGCGCTGAGGTAGAACAGGGCTGGTCGAGGGCGCGCCGCGCCGCGGCGCGTTGCCGACTCCTCTCCTCCCGGCGCGACCGGCGCCGGCGCGGCCCTCGACCACCGGAAGTGTGACCCGCATACGAAATCTGCCATGACCCGGCGCGCCTCCACGCGTCGCGGTTCGATGTCCGCCCTCCGATAAGGTCTTTGCTCCAATCGGGTTGCCCTGTCGATCGGGCGCGTGGCCGGCTTCTTGCGCACCTCACCGGCGGCAGGTCTCGATGAAGCAGAAGTACGTCCGCGTCGTGCTCTGTGCGCTGGGAGTGCTCCTCGTTGCCGCGACTGCGCTGCACGCGCAGACCCCGATCGGCACGGTGTCTTTAACGGCCGGCTGGGCGACGTTCGGCCAGGCCGTTCCGCCGGGCGTCGCGCCGGCTGCCTTGAACGTGGGCGCGCTCGCGACCCAGACCGATGTGAAGAGCCGCTGGGCAGACGGCTCGATCAAGTTCGCACTCGTCACCGTCAACGCCCCGAGCAGCGGCGCGTACGCAATCACACCCGCGGCGGCGCCCGGCGGCGTGTTCACGCCGGCCCTGCCCACGGCATCGGTGACGCTGACCATCGGCGGCGTCGCGTACCTCGCGACGCTGCCGTCGACGCCGTCGGCCGATCTCTGGATGTCGGGTCCGCTCGCCTACGAAGCGCGGTCGGTGATCGCACCGGCCGCCGGCGCGACCGCCCATCCGTTCCTGCGCGTCAACTTCGACACCCGCGTGTACGCCGACGGCAAGGGACGCGTCGACGTCAGCATCGAGAACGTCCTCGACAAGACCGGCGCGACGACCGTCACGTATGACGTGACCATCAGCGTCAACGGCGCGACGGTGTTTGCGAAGGCGGCGGTGCAGCACTACTACCTGACGCGGTGGCGCAAGGTCTTCCCGATCGGCACGACCGTGTTCTCGTCGATTGCCCCGGACCTCGCGCCCTTCAACGTCGCGAAGGTGCTGCCGAAATATCTCTCGCTGGTCGCCAATCAGGTCAGCACGCCCGCCGGCGCGAGCTTCGACATCCTGCAATCGGGCGCGCTCGAGGCGAACATGCCCGCGCACGGCGGCCGCGCGGAGCTGGCGCCGTATCCCGACTGGACCGCGCGGTATCTCGTGCATCGCGATTACACGCAGCGCAGCTACGTGCTCGCGAACGGCGATCTCTCGGGCTCGTGGCCGGTGCACGTGCGCGAAGCCGAGAACACGAGCGGACGCGGCGTCGGCGCCGAGCGCTACCCGTCGCTCGATCAGCGGCCAACCCTGTGGTTCGACGAACGCGCCAGCGCCGGCTACGACTACATCAAGGGCGGCCCGATGCCGATCCGCGAGTACGGATCGCTCATCCCGGGCCCCGGACAGTCGCCGCTGATTCCCGACAACGCGCACCAGCCGTCGATCGCCTACGTCCCCTATCTGCTGACCGGCGATCGCTACTACGCCGAGGAGATGGCGTTCTGGGCCAACTACGGCATGCTGCGCACCTATCCAGGCGATGGCGTCCGCGGCGGCGATGGCATCCTCGCCTACAACGAAGTGCGCGGCATCGGCTGGGCGCTGCGCAATCTCGCCGAAGCCGCGGCGCTCTATCCCGATGGTCCGGTGAAGACGTACCTCGCGGCGAAGACGACGAGCAACCTGCAGTGGCTCGACGCGTTCGCCAACGCGCAGAACCCGGTCACCAATCCGTTCAAGGTGCTGTGGATTGGCAAACGTCCCGATGGCGATCAGTACATCTCGATGTGGGAGCAGAACTACGTCGCCTATGCCATCGACCGCGCGCTGAAGCTCGGATTCACGGCCGGGCAGGCCCATCGCGACGCGATCGCGAAGTTCCAGCTGCGGCTGTTCACGAGCGATCCGATATATCCGAAAGCCGAAGGCGCGCCGTATCTCGTCGCGGTCGGCACGCCGCCGGCGGCGACTGTGTATTACGACTCCTACAGTACGTTCGGCTTCTTCGGATCGATGGCGCAGGTGTGGACGGGCACGTCGGGGCAGCACCGCGACTTCGCCGGCTATTACGGGCCAGAGGCGCGGCTGAACCTGATGATGGGCGTCGAAGCCGGATGGTCGGGCGCTCAGGCCGCGTACGACTATCTGTGGCCGTTCATTGGCGTCAATGCGTTCTGGGGTCCGCTGCCGGATCTGGCGCAGCGCGCAGGGTGGGCGATCGACTTCTACCCGGGCTCCGGTACTTCGACCTCGCCCCCACCCCCCCCCCCCCCCCCCCCCCCCCCCCCCCCCCCCCCCCCCCCCCCC
>JABFWM010000137.1 GCA_013362195.1 Acidobacteriota bacterium | reverse complement strand
GCAGTGCGACCCGACCGTCATTTACGCACTCGAGCGGATTGGCCAGTACAACGGCAACCTGACCCGCGAAAATCTCCGGTTCGATTCCGCCTACAACACGTACCGCTACGCCGGGCTGCCGCCCGGGCCGATTGCCTCGCCCGGCAAGGCGTCGCTGGCGGCGGCCGCGGCGCCGGCGGATGCCCCGTACCTGTATTTCGTCAGCCGCAACGACGGCTCGCATGCCTTCGCGACGACGCTCGACGAGCACAACCGCAACGTCCAGCAGTTCCAGCGTCAATATTTCTCCGACCAGCGCCGATAGGGCGCGCGGTCACCTTTTTATCGCCCGCGACTCTATTCAGGGAACGGCGCTCCCGTCGCGCGCATCAGATGTGGCGACGCGTTCGACCCGCCCCCAGTCGGGCGGGCCGGTGCGGTCGGAGGCCGGCATTCGCCTTCGCGCGACGCGCCGGCGGGGAGACTCGGGAATCGGCTCGCGAGGAATCTTCCATGCACGTGGTCAGCGCAAGCGTTCTGGACCAGTGGGCGGCGCTCACGGACGAACAGGTGGTCGTCGAGGTGCTGCGGGGCCACACGGCACTGTTCGAGGTGCTGATGCGGCGGCACAACGAGCGCATCTACCGCGCCGCGCGGGCGATCGTTCGTGACGAGCGCGAAGCGGAAGACGTCATGCAGCAGGCCTACGTCAACGCGTACGCGCATCTGCGGCAGTTCGACGGTCGCGCGCGGTTCTCGACCTGGCTGACGCGGATCGCGGTGCACGAAGCGCTGCGCCGCGTGCGCCGGCGTCCAACGCTGGCCAGCCTCGATTCGCCGGGTCACTCAACGGTGGAGTGTCCGATGCCTGCTGCGCCCTCTCCCGACCCCGAACGCCAGGCGTTCTCGCGCGAGCTGCGCGCGCTGCTCGAATCGGCCATCGACGCGCTGCCCGACGGCAGTCGCGAAGTGTTCATGCTGCGGCAGGTGGAAGGGATGAGCACGGGCGACGTCGCGGAGACGCTCGACGTCACCGAGGACGTGGTGAAGACGCGCCTGTCGCGCGCGCGCGCCGCGCTGCGCCGGGATCTGCTGCAGCGCGCCGGCATTGCCTCACCCGAAGCGTTCCGCTTCCTCCGTCCGCGTTGTGATCGGGTGGTGGCGGCGGTGCTGGCGCGCATCCTCTAACCCCACCAATCGACACATTCGGGTGCTTCTGACGCCGGTGAACTGACGATCACGAACCGCTCTGTCCGCCCTCTCCGTGATTCGTCAACTCACGAGCGCTTCAAAGGGTTCCGGACAGCACGAGAGGTCGGGGAGAACGGCTCTTTGTTCTTCAGAAGAACAGAACCGCTCTCTCCGTCCTCTCCGCGCTCCCCGTGTTCGTTAGTGCACGAGCGCTTCAAAGCGATTCCCCGTGTCCGTCAGGTCACGAGCGCTTCAAAGCGAGTCCCCGTGCCCGTCAGTGCAGTGACGATGGATCACAGCGTCTTCAGGAACTCCACCAGGTCGTGCTTCTGCGCGTCGGTCAGGTGCAGGCCGAACTGCTGGTCGTAGTGATTGACGACCGCGAGCAGGTCCGGCGCGCTGCCGTCGTGGAAGTACGGCGCGTGCTGCAGCAGTCCCCGCAGCGGGGTGGTGCGGTACTTGCCCGTCGCGGTGCGGGCGGCGTAGCCGGCCTCGGTGCCGACCTCCGAGGGGTCGTGCAGCAGCGGCACGTCATGGTCCGGCCCGTCGAGGACGTCGGTGTAGGCGGGCGACCGATGGCACGTCGCGCACCCGGCCCGATCCTTGAACAGCTCTTCTCCGCGATCCGCCGCCTCGGGATCGAAGCTCCCGGCCGGCGGTGCGGGCGGCCGCAGGCGGAGTTGATAATCGAGCAGCGCCGGCAGCTTCGGCGTCACCAGATCCGGCGTCTGCGTGATCGTCAAGCCGATGCGCGGGTCGCTGAACGATCCGTGTCCGCCCATCTGTCCGACGCCCACGTAGCTGTTCCAGTACGAGATCGGCCCGTCAGCCGTGTAGGTCTCGAAGCCCACGTTTTTCAGTCCATAGATCGGCGGAATCACGATCGGCAGCGACGGGCTGTTGAGCGGAATAATGTTCGTGCCGTCGAACGCGTGGTGGCGCGGGTCGTATTTGCCGGGGCCCCACGTGCGCAGCTCCGCTTTCAGCGCGTCGGGCAGGGCCGGCGACAGCGAGACGATCGCGCCGACATTGAGGCTGGTATTCGCCCAGCCGTCCATCCGATGACCGATGCCCGGGGCGAACGAATTGTCCACCGACGAGTGGCACAGCGCGCAGGTGATGCCGACCCTCGTCAGCTGCCCGTTGGCCACGGTGCCCTTCACGCCGACCACGGCATTCAGCTGCAGGAGCGCGAGGGTCACGGCGGGATCGTTGAGATTGACCTGCCCGGCGCGCAACGCGTCGATGACGCCCTGCGGAAGGGCATCCACGTCGACCTTCAAGCCGACCGCGAGCGCGGTCGCGGGGCTGACGGTGGCAATCGGCTCCTGCATCCGCAGCACATCGGTCCAGAACTGTTCGTCGCCGAACGTGTCGAAGCGGAAAATCGCCTGGCCGTCGAGTGGTTTCCCTGACTGCTCCGGCCCGAACGCCGACAGCGCAGCCGTCAGTGTGGCAGCGAACGCGAGCGCCGCGCCGCCGATAAGTCGTCGCATCGATCCCCTCCTCAGCGCTCGTCGCGCAGCGCGGGCGATCCGGCGCGCCCGCGGACCAGGCGACGAGTTTTCGATCTGGTGAATAGAGCGCGATGCGTCCAAAAGGTGACGGCGCGGGGCAATCGGGCGGCCAACTCAACTAGGTGTTGGCATCGCCCCAGCGCAGCTTGTTCCGCAATACCGCGTAATACGTGCGGTTCGCCGCCTTGATCAGCCGCAGCGGGCGCGGCGCCCGGCGGATGCTCACGACGTCGTCGGGCTGGAGGGGAAATCCGGTCTGGCCATCGAAGGTCACGAACAGCTCGCTGCTCGAGCCCATGATCGGGCGCACGTGCACCTCGGACGAGCCGGAAATCACGACCGGGCGATGCGACAGCGTGTGCGGGGCGATCGGCGTGAGGATCATGGCGTCCACCGCGGGATGCACGATCGGTCCGCCGGCGGCGAGGTTGTAGGCCGTCGAGCCGGTCGGTGTGGCGACGATCAGCCCGTCGGCGCGCACGCGGGTCACCGGCTCCTCGCCCACGGTCACCGAGATCTCGACAATGCGCGACATCGCGCCCTTGGTCAGCACGATGTCGTTGAGGACCGCGAGCTCGCCGAACGGCTGCGTGCCGCGCGTCGTCCGCGCGACGAGCATCATCCGGGTATCGATGGCCGCGCCGCCGCGCAGCGCGGCGTCGAGCGCATCGTGCAGCTCCGGCAGGGTGATCTCGGTGAGGAACCCGAGGCTGCCGAAGTTCACGCCGAGGATCGGCACGTCCACGCCCGCTTTCGCGATCCGGCCGGCCATCCCGATCAGCGTGCCGTCGCCGCCGAGGACGACGACGAGATCGCACTGCCTGGGCACGTCGTCGCGCGAAAAGACCGGGCGCTCCGCGGGCAATCCCGCGAGCTTCGCGGTCTCGATCTCGAAGACCGGCGCGACGCCGCGCGCCTCGAGCCAGTCGACGAGATCCGCCAGGATGTCGGCGGCCGGATCGAGGCCGCGCTTGGCGACGAGGCCGACACGAGTGATGCGCGTCACGTGATCAGCTGACACGGCGGCGGAGGTGCAGAAAGAACTCGCGGTTCCCTTCCGCCCCGGTGATGGGGGAGTCGGTCGCGGCCACGCGCGACAATCCTAGCGCATCGGCCGCACCGGCCACATCGTCGACCGTGCGCGCCTGGACGGCCGGGTCGCGCACCAGTCCGCCTTTGCCGACCTCGGCCCGTCCGGCTTCGAACTGCGGCTTGACGAGCGCCACGAGATCGCCGTCCGGCGCGAGCAGCGGCGCCACCGCCGGCAGGACCTGTCGGAGCGAGATGAACGAGAGGTCCATCGTGATGATGTCGAACGCGCGCGCGCCTTCCGGCAACTGATCGGGCGCCAGGGTGCGCGCGTTGATCCGCTCGAGGACGATCACGCGCGGATCGCTGCGCAGCGTCCAATCGAGCTGGCCGTGCCCGACGTCCAGCGCGACGACCTGCCGCGCGCCGCGCCGCAGCAGCACGTCGGTGAATCCGCCCGTCGAGGCGCCGACGTCGAGCGCGAGCCGGCCCTCGGCGCCGATCCCGAACACGTCGAGCGCGTGCGCGAGCTTGACCCCGCCACGTCCGACGTACGGATGATCCGGCACGGTGAGCGCGACATCGTCCCCAGCGCTCACGGTCGCCCCCGCCTTGTCAATCACCTGGCCGTTGACGCGCACCTGTCCGGCGAGAACCAGCGCCCGGGCCCGTTCGCGCGAGGGCGCCAGGCCTCTTTCGACGAGCGCCATGTCGAGGCGTGTCTTCTCCTTCAACTCGTCCGGGTGATCACCCAGCGGGCGATCGCAGGAAGCTGACCTTCGAGCGCCGCGCCGCGCAGCGCGTCGAGGGCGCGCTCGACACAGGCCGCGGCCATCGCCCGCGAGGCGTCGAGGCCATAGAGGGCAGGGTAGGTGGGCTTGTCGGCAGCGGCGTCCTTGCCGGCGGTCTTTCCGAGGTCGGCGGACGCACCTTCGATGTCGAGGATATCGTCCACGATCTGAAAGGCGAGACCGAGCTCGCTGCCATATCGGCCGATCGCGTCGGCCTGCGGGCCGTCGGCGCCGGCCATTGTCGCGCCCGCCAGTCCGGCGGCGCGGATCAGCGCGCCGGTCTTGCGGGCGTGCATCGCACGAAGCCCCTCGGCGTCGAACGTGCGCGCCGAGCCGGCGGCCTCGAGATCGATGGCTTGTCCGCCGACCATGCCGCAGGGGCCGGCGGCATCGGCGACGATGCGAATGGCGCGCAGCTTGCGCGCGGCGAGGACGTCCTCGGCCACGCCGTCGCCGATCT
>JABFWM010000044.1 GCA_013362195.1 Acidobacteriota bacterium | reverse complement strand
TGAGTCATGAATCTTGAGCCCTGAGCCAGCGTAAGCCCTGAGCCCTGAGCCAGCGTGAGTCATGAGCCCTGAGCCAGCGTAAGCCCTGAGCCCTGAGCCAGCGTGAGCCATGAGTCATGAGTCATGAGTCATGAGCCGTGAGCCGTGAGCCGTGAGCCGTGAGCCGTGAGCCGTGAGCCCTGAGCCAGCGTAAGCCCTGAGCCCTGCGCCAGCGTGAGCCATGAGTCATGAGTCATGAGCCCTGAGTACCCGCGACGGCGGCGAACGCGCGCGCACGTTCCGCCGCGCTCATGATCCGGGCGACGGTCGTGTCGGGCGGCAGGTGTGCGCCGCGAATCGGATGGAACAGCGCCTTTCCCTTCTGCCCCGTCTGCTCCTTCACGCGGCTGGCGACGCTGCGGAAGGCGTCACGATCGAGCAGCGGGCCGGCGATCGCGGTCGCGAGCGCCGCAATCACATCGCGCGCGCCCGGTTCGTGCAGCACGTGCGCGACGTCGGGCCGCGCCAGCGCGACCGCCGCGTCGTAGGACCACAGAAACGCCAGCCGTTCCGGAATCTCTTCGATCCGGTCCACCGAGCCGACCGCCATCGGCAGGATCGACTCGAGATACCCGAGCGCCGCGTCGGTGCGGCGGCGAACGAACCCGCGTGCCTGGAAGAACCGCAGGCTCTCGGCGGCGATGCGCGACGACGATGCCGCCTTCATGTAGTGACGGTTCATCCACGCGAGCTTTTCCGGATCGAAGATGCCGGCGCTGTGGCCGACGTGTTCGAGCGAGAAGCGCCGCGCCATCTCGCCGAGCGGCAACAGTTCGTCGGCCGCCCCGGCGCTGGCCGCGTCGCTGCGCGGCGACCATCCGATCAACGCCAGGCAATTGCCCAGCGCCTCGGGCAGGTAGCCGCGCTCGCGGAACTCGGAGACGGAGGTCGCGCCGTGACGCTTCGACAGCGGCGTGTGATCCGGTCCCATGACGAGCGCGAGATGCGCGAACTCGGGCGGCGCGAAGCCGAGCGCGCGATAGATGAGGACCTGCCGCGGCGTGTTCGAGATGTGGTCCTCGCCGCGAATCACGTGCGTCACTTCCATCAGCGCATCGTCCACGACGACGGCAAAGTTGTAGGCGGGATGACCGTCGGAGCGGACGAGCACGAAGTCGCCGATCACGTCGGTGTTGAAGGTCACGTCGCCGCGCACCAGATCGCGGAAGGTGACGTCGATGTGCTCGGGCACCTTGAACCGGATCACCGGCTTCTCGCCCGCATCGAGGTGGTGCTGCACGTCGTGGGGCGCGAGCGATCGGCACGTGCCGTGGTACCGGGGCGGGCGGCCGGCGGCGAGATCCGCCTTGCGCTCGGCCTCCAGCTTCTGCGGCGAACAGAAACAGCAGTAGGCGTGGCCGCCGGCTTTCAGCTCGTTCGCGTACGACGTGTAGAGATGCAGGCGCTCGGACTGACGGTAGGGGCCGTGCCCGCCGCCGATGTCCGGCCCTTCGTCCCACTCCAGCCCGAGCCAGCGCAGATCCTCGAGGATGCTGGCTTCCGATTCTTTCGTCGAACGCTCGACGTCGGTGTCCTCGATGCGGAGGATGAACGTGCCATCGTGGCCGCGGGCGAGCAGCCAGTTGAACAGCGCGGTGCGCGCGTTCCCGACGTGCAGCTGCCCGGTAGGACTTGGCGCAAAACGAACCCTCACGAACGCCCCCTGAGCAACGCCACCGCGTGCGCGGCGATCGCCTCGCCGCGGCCGACCGCGTCGACGCCCTCGTTCGTCTTCCCCTTGATGCTGACGCGTGCCGGCTCGATGCCGAGCGCGCCGGCGATTCCGACCCGCATCGGTTCGATGTAGTCCTTGATCTTCGGCGATTCGAGGATCACGGTGACGTCGACGTTGACCACGGCAAACCCTTCCGCACCGATCATCGCGGCAGCGTCGCGCAACAGCGCAATGCTCGACGCGTCTTTCCATCTCGGGTCCGTATCGGGAAAGTGACGGCCGATGTCGCCCAGCGTGGCCGCGCCGAGCAGCGCGTCGGTGACGGCGTGGCAGACGACATCGGCGTCGGAATGGCCCTGCGCGCCGCGCCGCGATGGGACCACGACGCCTGCCAGCACCAGCCGCCGGCCGTCCACCAGGCGGTGAAGGTCGTAGCCGGTGCCGACGCGCGTGGCCGCCGCCGCGCCGGCGTGACGCCGCGCCGCGTCGAGATCCTCTTCGGTGGTGATCTTCACGTTCGCCGACTCACCGCGGACGACATGCACCCGGTCGCCGGCGCGCTCGGCAAGCCCGGCCTCGTCGGTGGCCTCTGCCCCAGACCGCCCGACCGCGATCGCGCGTTCGAGCACGTCGCGCCGGAATCCCTGGGGCGTCTGCGCCAGCACGATCGTCTCGCGCGGAATGGTTTCGACGATGACGCCCTCGTCGACGCGCTTGACGGTGTCGCGCGCCTCGATCGCGGGAATCGCCGCACCGTGCGCCGCGGCCGCATCGATCGTGCGCGAGATCGTGTCGGCGCTGACGAAGGGTCGCGCCGCGTCGTGAATCAGCACGACCTCGGTTGACGCGGGCACGCGATCGAACGCGTTCGCCACCGAATCCTGCCGCCGCGCGCCGCCGGCGACGACCTCGACGCGCCGCCGCGTCCGGCCGATGTGCGCTGCCGCGGCCTCGGCAGCCAGCGTCGGGGGCACGACGACGATGAGGTCGGATATCCGCGGATGCGCGTCGAACGCCGCCACGCTGCGCGCGAGCATCGAGCGTCCGCCGACATCGAGGAGTTGCTTGGGCAGCGCACCGCCGAGACGGGTGCCTGAACCGGCGGCTGCAATGATGGCCGTCACGCGCATGTCAGAACTGATGATTATACGGCGTCGAGTTGCCGGACGCGGGATCGGCCGGGGTGGCTTTGCGCGAAGGCCCGCTCGGCCGCGACATCGCACGGGCAGGAGGCGACCATAATCGCCACACCCGGCGCAGGGGTTCAGGCCGGACGCGCGCAAGCGCAACGAGAAGGTGCTACGCACCTCGTACAAATCCCTTACGGTCCCGGAGACCCGTCTGTGAGATCCACTCAACGCAATCGCGCGCGGTAAAGGTACATACGTTGCCTTTGAGAATGGACAGCGTGCGTCCCGTCGAGTTCATCCCTCCAGGATCGCGAGTGCTGACCGTGGCAGCACATCCGGACGATGAAACCATTGGCGCCGCCGGGCTCATGTGCGAGCTGCAGCTCCGCGGCGACGCGGCGCTCGGCATCGCGACCGTAACCGACGGGGCGCCTCGCAACAACGCCGACGCCGTCGCCGCAGGCTTCAGTGGATGGGCGGCGTACGCGCGCGCCCGCCGCGCGGAGCTTGCGGCCGCGCTCGAGCGCCTGCCCCGCGGCGCGCCGGAGTGGTTCGATCTCGGCTTCGCCGATCAGGACGTCACGCACTCGCTCGTCGACGTCGTCGCCAGCGTGCGCCGGCTGATCGACGTGTTTGGCGCGACGATCGTCATCACGCATCCGTACGAAGGCGGCCATCCGGATCACGACGCCACCGCCCTGGCGGTGCACGCGGCCACGACCGGTCGCGGCCCCGCCGCCGCGCCGCCGCGCCATCTCGAAATGACCTCGTACCACTGGACGGGCACCGCCGTGGCGACGGGCGAATTCCTCCCCGCCGACACGCCACAGTGGACGCTCGTCCTCACCGACGCGATCGCCGTCGTCAAGCGGCAGATGCTCGACTGCTTCACGTCGCAGCGATCGACGCTCGCGATGTTCCCCGTCGCGCCGCACGAACGCTTCCGGGTGGCGCCGCGCTACGACTTCCGCTCGCGGCCCTGTCCGCCTGGCGGCGTGCTGTACGAGCGGTTCCCCTGGGGCGTCGACAGCGCACGGTGGCTGGCATGCGCCGGCCAGGCCCTCGACACGCTGCATCTCGATCCGGATCCAGGCGACCGGCCCATCGAACCATGCCTCTAACCGTTCTCAGCGTCAGTTATCCATTCGCCGTCGCAGGCCCCGATGCCGTCGGAGGCGCGGAGCAGATTCTTTCCGCGCTCGACGCGGCGCTCGTCCGCACCGGGCACCGCTCGATTGTCATCGCGCAGGAGGCATCGCGGGTCAGCGGCACGCTGCTGCCGCTCCCGCGCCACGACGGGCTCGTGGACGACGCCGCCTACCGCGAGATGCATCGGCACGTGCGCACGGCCATTGCGCACGCGCTCGAGCGGTGGCCGGTCGACGTCATGCACTTCCACGGCGTCGAGTTCGATGCCTACATGCCGCTCGGCGGACCGCCGGCGGTCGCGACGCTGCACCTGCCGATCCCGTGGTATCGCCACACCGCGATATTTCCGAGCCGCCCGGCCACGTCAATCGTATGCGTGTCGGAATCACAGCGACGCTCCCTTCCGCCCGACGCGGCCCACGCGACGGTGATCCCCAACGGCATTCCGCTGTCGCCTCCGCCGGCGGTGCCGCGGGAGCGCTTCGCGCTGACGCTGGGACGCATCTGTCCGGAGAAGGGCTACGAACATGCGCTCGACGCGGCACGGCTGGCCGGGATCCCGCTGCGTCTCGCCGGCCAGGTGTTCGCGTACGCGGAGCATCAGCGCTACTTCCGGGAGCAGATCGTTCCGCGGCTCGACGTCGATCGCCGCTTCATCGGGGTTGCCGCGGGCGACACCAAACGAGCGCTGCTCGCCCGCGCGCACTGCGTGCTCGTGCCGAGCATCGTGGCGGAGACGAGCTCGTTGATCGTCATGGAAGCGCTGGCCGCCGGCACGCCGGTGATCGCCTTTCCGTGCGGCGCGCTCGCCGAACTGATCGACGACGGCGTCACCGGGTTCCTCGTCCGAACCGTACCCGAGATGGCACGCGCCATCGACCGCGTCGAGACGATCGACCGTGCCGCATGCATTGCCGCGGCACACGCGCACTTCTCCGACGCGCGGATGGTCGCGCGCTACCTCGAGCTCTACACCGCACTTGCCGCGCCC
>JABFWM010000272.1 GCA_013362195.1 Acidobacteriota bacterium | reverse complement strand
AAACGTCCGTCCGTCCACGCCGACTCGGTGCTGGCGACGCGCGGGTATCACCGGGCGCGGCGGACGACCGCCGGCCCGCGCGCGGCGAGGCTGCTGCTCGTCGCCGCGCTGCTCGCGTCCGGCGCGTATCTGGCGTGGACGCGGATGCGCGCGCCGGCGCCGATCGCCAGCCGCGTGGCGGCAACGCCGCCGAACCAGCCGCTCCCGTCGAGACAGGTGCTTCCCCGAGTCGTCGTCCCGCCCAGGGAGGCGTTTCGCGCCAAACGGGAGCTGCCGCCGGCCCCCGGACCATACGGGGGCGGCGCGGAATCGCGTCCGCCGCTCGCGCCAATTGCGCCGACGGTGCGCGCCGGGTCTGAAGACCCGGCCTACGCCGGTAAGGACCCGGCCGACGCCGGTAAGAACCCGGCCGACGCCGGTAAGAACCCGGCCCACGCGAAACCGTCGTCGGCCGGGCCTGAAGACCCGGCACACATGCGGGCAGACGCGGCCCACACCAGCGCAGACCCGGCACACACGAGGGCAGCCCACACCAGCCCGGACCCGGCGTACACGAGGGCGGACCCGGCCTACGCCAGCAACGATCCGGCCCCCGCGAGTAAACGGCCGGCGTACCCGGACGCCGCGCCGCTCCGTGACGACTTCGCGCTGGCGCTCTATTACCAGCGCGCCGGGGAGTTCGATCAGGCGCTGCTGCACTACCGGGCCGTGCTGCAGCGCAACGAGCTGAACGTTGAGGCCCACAACAATCTCGGGCTGCTCTACAAGGACAAGGGGCTCCTGGACGATGCGGCGCGTGAGTTCGAACGCGCGTTGTACATCGATGCGCGATACCTGCGCGCGCGGAACAATCTCGGCGTCACGCGCCGCGAGCAGGGGCGCCTCGACGCCGCGGCCGCGGAGTTCCGTGCCGTGCTGGCCGCCGATGCGCGCAACGTCGACGCGATGGTCAATCTCGCCCTGGTCCAGAAGGACTCCGGGCAGGGCTCCGATGCGCGCGGCACGCTCGTCTCCGCGCTGGTGATCGATCCGCGCAACGCGCCGGCCCATTACAACCTCGCCGTCCAGTACGAACAGCTCGGCGAAGCGGGGCGGGCCGTCGAGCACTATCGCGCCTTCCTCCAGTACGCCGGCCCCGAATACGCGTCGCGCGCCGCCGACGTCCGCCAGCGCCTCGACGCGCTCGCGAATCGAATACAGTAGTACGCGTCATGCCGGAAATCGACGCCCTTCTCAAGGAAGATCGACAGTTCCCCCCCAGCGACCAGTGGCGGCGCACGGCGCACGTCACCGATCCGGGCATCTACGCGCGGGCGGCGGCGGATCCCGAAGGGTTCTGGGCTGACTTCGCCAGGGAGCTGGACTGGATCCAGCCGTGGTCCCGCGTGCTCGAATGGGCGCCGCCCTATGCGAAGTGGTTCGTCGGCGGGAAGCTCAACGCGTGCGTGAACTGCGTCGATCGTCACGTGCGCACGGCCCGTCGCAACAAGGCGGCGATCGTCTGGGAAGGCGAGCCGGGCGATCGACGGACGTTGACCTACTGGGATCTGCACCGGCAGGTCGGCGCCTTCGCCAACGTGCTGAAGTCGCTCGGCGTCGCCCGCGGCGATCGCGTCGCGCTGTATCTCCCGATGATCCCCGAGCTCGCGATCGCGATGCTCGCGTGCGCGCGCATCGGCGCCGTGCACAACATCGTGTTCGGTGGCTTCAGCGCCGAGTCGCTGCGCGACCGCATCAACGACGCCCAGGCGGTGCTGCTCGTCACCGCCGACGGCGGGTATCGCCGCGGCCAGATCGTGCCGTTGAAGCAGATGGCCGACGAAGCGCTGCGCGAGACGCCGTCCATCAGGAACGTCATCGTCGTCCAGCGCCAGGCCGGCGCACCGCTCCCAGTGCAGATCACCGAAGGACGCGATCACTGGTATCACCGCCTCGTGCAGCGCGCCTCGCCGCACTGCGAGCCCGAAGCGATGGACGCCGAGGACATGCTCTACATCCTCTACACGTCCGGTACCACCGGCAAGCCGAAAGGCATCGTCCACACGACGGGCGGGTACCTCGCGGGCACCTACGCCACCACCAAATGGGTCTTCGATCTCAAGGAAGACGATGTGTATTGGTGCACGGCGGACATCGGCTGGGTGACCGGCCACAGTTACGTCGTCTATGGGCCGCTGGCGAATGGCGCAACGGTGCTGATGTACGAAGGCGCGCCCGACTGGCCGCAGAAGGACCGCTTCTGGGACATCATCGAGCGCCACGGCGTCACCATCTTCTACACGGCCCCGACGGCGATTCGGGCCTTCATGCGCTGGGGCACGGACTGGCCGGCCAGCCACGATCTCTCGTCACTCCGGCTGCTCGGATCGGTCGGCGAGCCGATCAATCCCGAAGCGTGGGTCTGGTACCACCTGAACATCGGACGCGAGCGGTGCCCCGTCGTCGACACGTGGTGGCAGACCGAGACCGGCATGATCATGATCACGCCGCTGCCCGGCATCACGAGCACGAAGCCTGGCTCGGCGACGCAGCCGTTTCCCGGCGTCTCCGCCGAGATCCGCAATCAGAAAGGCGAACGGGTCGAAAGCGGCGGCGGCCTCCTGACGCTCACGCGTCCCTGGCCCGCGATGCTGCGCGGCATCTATGGCGATCCCGATCGGTTCGTTCGCCAGTACTGGAGCCAGTGGAGCGACGGCGCGTACTTCACCGGAGACGGCGCGCGCCTCGACGACGACGGCTACTACTGGCTGCTCGGCCGCGTCGATGACGTGCTGAACGTTGCCGGCCACCGGCTCGGCACGATGGAGGTCGAGAGCGCGCTCGTCGACCATCCGCGCGTGGCGGAAGCGGCGGTCGTCGGACGTCCCCACGACATCAAGGGCCAGGCCGTTGCCGCGTTCGTGACGCTGAAGGAAGGGACGAAGGCGTCCGACGGCCTGGTCGACGAGCTCAAGGAGCACGTGGTCCGCAAGATTGGCGCGATCGCGCGCCCGGATCAGATTCTCTTCGCTGCGGATCTGCCCAAGACGCGATCCGGAAAGATCATGCGCCGGCTGCTGCGCGACATCGCCGCAGGCAAGGCGCTCGGCGACACGACGACGCTCGCGGATCCTTCCGTCGTGGCGCGGCTCAAATCGGAGTACGAGGAGAAAGAGGGATAGGCGCTACCGGGCGCTCTTGCGGAAGTCTTCGATGGCGGCGCGGTCGATGTGGAAGTGCCGCCCGCGCCGCGACGCCTTCAGGCCGCCCCCGCGGATCAGTCGTGTCACGTCGCGCGGCGTTCGTCCGAGCAGCGTCGCGGCGCCGAAGATCGTGAGCGATGTCGGCAGGACGGCGACGCGTTCGACGCGGTTCCTGCCGTCGATCTTCGCGCGCAGCAGTGCCGCCTCCGCCTCCGCGAGGATATAGCCCGCGTCGACGTCGGTCTGGACGACGTCCGTACCGACGACCGCTCCGCTCACCGTCACGACGGTATGCGCGTCGCTCTTGTGATCGTTCAGCACGAGCCGTTGTGCGACCATTTCCCGGAACCGCGTCGCCAGCACCGCCGCATCGTCGAGCGGCGTTTCGGGCAGCAGCGCGGCGATGCCGTCATCGCCGTACCGCGCGACCCAGTCGTGCGTCCGGAAGAAGCGGCGCGCCTGAATGCCGAGCCGCTCGAGCACGCGATCACCGACGCCGCGCCCGTGCACGCAGTTGATCTCTTCCATCTCGTCGACGTCGAACAGCAGCAGCGAGAGCGGATGCTTGTGCCGGTGCGCCCGCTGCACTTCCTGGGCGAGCGCAAGCTCGAACACCGGCGCCGCGATCAGCGTGGTGAGCCCGTCGCGGACGACGACGGGCACTTCGCGTCCGGCAATCTGATCCGCATAGGCGGCGAGAATCTCGAGGCCGGCGCGCCGGACCGCGTAGCTCACGATCGGCCACCCTTCCGAGGCGCCGCCAACCGCATGATCCAGCGTGATCTCCTCGAGGACGATCTGTTCGGCGGCATGGACGCCGTCGACGACCTGCCGCGTACCGAGCGGAGGCGAGAACGACCCGAGCTCGCGCACCAGGGCAGACTGCGGATCGAGGCGGCCGTTGTTGACGGCCACCGCCATGAGCCGCACGAGCAGCTCGGCGAAGCTCCGGCACCCCTGTCCGTTGAGTGCATCGATCCGCGTCGTCAGCACCGAGGTGAGATCGCTGCTGAGCGCCACGTGCCGCTCACGGACGATGCCCGCGCCCCGCCCGCGCACTTCGGCCGCATACTGGGAGTAATCCTGGGTCACGTCGATCATCTTAGCAGGCGCATTCCCGGCGCGGCCCGTCGAAAGGCGCCGAACTCGAATCCTGTGAACCCTTTGAACGCTTGTGGCGTTATGCTGTAACGGCGATGGTGACCGCCGTCGAACTCGGCCCGGACACCTGCGTGCTCGTGCGGGGCGCCCTCCGCGGCGGCGACGTCCAGGTCAGCGCCATCGAAACCCTCGATCCCGCCGCCTATCCCGGCCACGACGTCTTCACGACCGAGTTGAAGGCGGCGCGCCGCGCCCGCCGGCTGCCGCGCCGCGCCCGGGTGGTCCTGTGGGGCGCGCCCCCGGGCGCCGGGCCGCGCGACCCCGCCGTGCAGTCGCAGCTCGCACCGCTGATCGCGGCGGGCTTTCGCGTCGAACGCGTGGTGTCGCCATGCGACGCGCTCGCCGCGCTGGCGCGGCTGCGGACGCCGCGACCCGACGCCGCGATCGCGTGGCTCGCGGTCGATCGCGCGGGCGTCGCCCTGGTCGTCGCGCGTCCGGGAGCGTTGCTGTATTCGCACGCGTTCACATGGGACTCGTCGATCGGCGCGCGCGGCAGTCAGGCGCGGCTGCTCCAGCGCTACTCGCTGGTCTCGTTCCTGGCGCCGGAACTGCGGCGTGCTGCCGCGAAAACACGCGAGAGAGGGGCGCGCCTCGACGCGATCATCACGTGCGGCAATCTCCCGGACCTGCGGTCGCTGACGATGCCGCTCATC
>JABFWM010000376.1 GCA_013362195.1 Acidobacteriota bacterium | reverse complement strand
GAGCGCCGCGAGAAAGAACGTCTCGAAGCCGAACGCAAAGAGCGCGAGCGGCTGGAAGCGGAGCGGCGCGAAAAAGAACGTCTCGAGGCCGAGCGCAAGGAGCGCGAACGGCTCGACGCGGAGCGCCGCGAAAAAGAGCGGCTCGAGGCCGAACGCAAGGAGCGCGAGCGGCTCGACGCAGTGCGCCGCGAGAAAGAACGGCTCGAGGCCGAGCGCAAAAACGAAGAGCGTCGGGAACAGGAAGAGATCGCCGCCCGCGCGGCCGCGGACGAGAGCGCCGAGATCGGCGGGTCGAGCAAGCGCCGGAAGCGCGACAAGTCGGCGCGCTCGAAAAAAGATCGCCTGCGGTCGAGTGCGCCGGCGCCAGCTCCTGCACCGCCGCAGCCGGTTGCGGCCGCTGCTCCTCCGGCCTCGAAGAGCGGCTGGCTGGTGCCGCCCGATCGCGCGGCCGCCTTCGAAGCGCCCGTGCCGCAGCCGACGGCGCCGGACGTCACGCGTTCGTTCCCGGTGTATGTGCCTCCGGCCGTGCCGCCCGTCCAGGCCATGCCATCTGTCGCACCCACACCGGTGGTCATGGCACCGCCCGCCGCCGTGCCGGCGCCGGCGAGCGCACCAATCCCGATTGGGTTCGCACCCCCGAAGCCGGCGGTGCCGCAGCACGCGGCGCCGATCGCCGTGGCGCAGCCCGCACCGATCCGGTTGAAGCATGAAGCGGCCGCGCCGCCCGCCAATTACTCGCCGCGCCGCGATCGGGAGGTCGCGCTCGCGCCGGCCGGAGAGATCAGCGCGAACCCGACGGATGGCCCCTCGGGTGGCGGCATCCCGTGGAAACTGGCGGCCGCCGCCGGCGTCGTGCTCGTGATCGGCATCGCGGGCGCGCGGTTCATGCCGAGCGGGAGCCGCACACCTGGGCCGCAGCCGACGACGACCACCGCATCGAAGGCGCCGGCGCCGACGCCCGCGCCCTCGGCCACCGCGGGACAGGTGATCATCTCGACGGATCCTCCGGGCGCGCGGGTGCTGCTCGACGGCAAGACCGTCGGGGAATCACCGGTGACGCTGCCGACCGTCCCGCCTGGCCGCCACACGATTACGCTCGTCACCGAAAGCGGCAGCGTGAAACGGGCCGTTCGCGTCGAGGCGGGCAAGACGCTGACGGTCGACGTTCCGATCTTCTCCGGGTTCGTCGCCGTGTCCGCGCCGATCATCGTGGAGATCGCAGAGGCCGGCCGGCTGCTGGGCACCAGCGAAAATCAGGTGATGCTCTCGCCGGGCCGTCATCAGCTGCGCTTCACGAACCGGGCCCTCCACTACGAAGCGACGCAGACCGTCGAGATCGAACCGGGCGAGGTCTTCAAGCTCGGTCTCGATCCTCGCGGCACCGCCAACATCAATGCGGTCCCCTGGGCCGAAGTGTGGATCGACGGCGTGAAGGCCGGCGAAACGCCCATCGCGAATGTGTCGATTCCGCTCGGGGTCCGCGAGATCGTCTTCCGCAACCCGCAATTCGGCGAACGCAAGGTGACGACGACGGTGACGGGCGGTCCGCCGGCGGCGCTGTCGGTGGATTTCACGAAACACTGATCGCCAGACCCGCTGAGGCGCGGACACAATCGTGATCCGAGGCACAGTTCCGGCGCTTGCCCGAAGCCCTGCGATACCAGCAACTCACGGGGATCTCGCAGTTTTGTTCGACCTTTTTGCAACCCGCAAAGCCTGAGCCCCTGGCACTCGAATTGCCGATGCGCCCCTGGTAACTCTCTTCAGCGAAGGTGCGCCATGTGGGGTTGGATCAGCTGCTACGTCACCGGACATGACTATTCCGTCACGTGCGACCACGGCAGGATGTTTCTGAAGTGCGTCGTGTGCGGCCGCCGGTCGGAAGGATGGATCGTGCATCACGCGCACGTGCATGCCTCCGGTGCGGTAAGCGCGCAGCGCACCTAAGTCACGCGGTTGACACCCCGCGCGCGGCGTGAGGACAATGGCCTCATGGCGATGCGGCGCGGAGTGACGGACGCGGCCTGGCGCCGCACGCGTCTTCCCCTGTACGCGCCCGCACTCGAGATCGGTCCCGCATCCGAAGAGGTTTGCCCAACCGGGTGACCTCAGCTCCCTTTTTTCTTCGTCGGCTCCGCGATCTGGGCGTGCTGACGGCGGCAACCGAACAGGCGCTGCTGACCGACGGCGTGCTGACGCTCGCCGACTATCACCTCGCTGTCGCGGAGCGGCGGTCGTCAGTCGCTGACAAAGCGATTCATGCGGCGCTCCCCCGCCTGAACGAAGACATCACCCCCCTGACGCTCGGTCGCGGCTCGGAGGTCCTCGAAGCGTTCGCCGCCACCATGGCCGCCCGCTGCCCCGAGGTGACCGGCGTCCAGCCGTCCGGCGACGTGCGGCGGTTCGAGCCGCTGCTGGAAAACCTGCCGCTGGTCGGGCACTCGGCCGCGCCGCCGGCCTCGATCGCCGCCGTCGCGACGCTTCCCGGCGTCACGAGCATCCTGCATCGGACCGGGCGTCGCGTCATCGTGCAGGTCCAGGGGCACGAAGTGGACGTGCGCATCAGCACGCCCGACGAATTTGGCAGCCTGCTCTTCACGACCACCGGACCGCCGCCGCACGTCCTCGAGATCCATCGCCGGCGCGGGCCGCGCATCAGCGCGAGCGAGGAGCAGGTCTACGCGCAGGCCGGCCTCACCTATCTACCGCCGGAGCTGCGGGGCTCGCCCGGGGCGATCGAGGCCGCGGTCGAAGGCCGCCTCCCGCGGCTGGTCACCCGCGCCGACATCCGCGGCGACCTCCACATGCACACCACGTTCAGCGACGGACAGAATCCGCTGTCGGAGATGGTGCACGCCTGCGCGGCGCTCGGCTACGAGTACATCGCGATCACCGACCACTCGGAGCATGCCGCCGCGTCGCGCACGCTCACGGCCGAACTGCTCGCGCGGCAGCGGGATCAGATCGCGCGTCTGCGCCAGGAGTATCCGCGTCTGGCCATCCTGCACGGCATCGAGGCCGACATCCTGCCCGACGGGCGCATCGACTGCCCCGACGACGTCATGGCGTCGCTCGATATCGTCCTCGCGTCGCTGCACGATCGCGCCGGCCAGGACGGACGGCAGCTGACGACCCGCTGCCTGCGCGCGATCCGCCACCCGCTCGTCACGATGATCACGCATCCGATGAATCAGCTCGTCGGCCATCGAGAGGGCTACGACCTGGACTTCGACGCGATCTACGAGGCCGCGGCGGAGACCGGGACCGTTCTGGAGATCGACGGCGCGCCGGGGCACCTCGACCTGGACGGCGAGCACGCGCGCGCGGCGATCGGCGCCGGCGTCACGGTCAGCATCGACAGCGACTGTCATCGCGCCAGGTCGCTCGAGCGGCAGATGCGGTTCGGCGTCGGCACCGCACGACGCGGCTGGGTGGAGCCGCGGCACGTCCTGAACGCGCGCCCGCTCGCCCAGGTGCTCGCCTTCATTGCGCAAAAGCGTGCATAGGGTGCGGCGGTGCCGCGGCCCCTTCCGCGGTGCTACACTCGGACGACGTGGCGCGCCTGGTCTTCCCGCTTCTCGTCGTCGTCTCGGCGGCGCTGTCCGCGCAGGCGCCCTCGCGGCCGCCGGCTGCGGAGACCGCGCGGGCGCTGCAGGCGCAGTACGATCGCGTTCGCGATTTCACCGCGGACTTCACCCACACCTACGAAGGCGGCATCCTCAAGAAGACGTTGACGGAGGGCGGCACCGTCGAAATCAAGAAGCCCGGACGGATGCGGTG
This sequence comes from Acidobacteriota bacterium, assembly GCA_013362195.1. Lineage (GTDB taxonomy): Bacteria > Acidobacteriota > Vicinamibacteria > Vicinamibacterales > 2-12-FULL-66-21 > QHWT01. The sequence continues at coordinate 13,518 of JABFWM010000376.1, read as the reverse complement.
GGAGTACTCCTCGCCCGAGAAGAAGCTGTTCGTGTCGGACGGCCGCAAGGTCTATTCGTACGTACCGGCCGACAAGCAGGTGATCGTGAGCTCGGTGCCCACTGAGGATCGCGCGACCACCGCGGTCTTGTTTCTCGCCGGCAAGGGCGATGTCACGCGCGATTTCAGCGTCAGCTACGGGCCCGGTGAGACCGCCGATACGTGGGTGCTGCGCCTCGATCCGAAGGTGCGGCAGCGCGACTACGACTGGCTGGTGCTCGCCGTCGACCGGCGCACGCTGCAGATTCGCGCGTTGACGGCGTCGGATCAGCAGGGCGGCACGTCCACGTTCCGCTTCACCCGCCTGCGCGAGAACACCGGCGTCGCCGACGCGCGCTTCACCTTCAGGATTCCAAAAGGAGTCGATGTCATCGATGCGGATGCGGCGCGCTGACGTCCGCGGCGTCGCGCTGGCGCTGCTGGTGGGCGCGTCGGCCGGCTGCGCCACGGGCCAGGCGATCCGCGCCGGACATCGTGCGGAGCAGGCGCAGGAGTACGACCGCGCGGTCATCGAATACACGAAGGTGGTCCGCGCCGATCCGGCCAACCGCGATGCGCGGTCGGCGCTCGAGCGGGTCAAGCTGCGCGCGGCGCAGGAACATGCCTACAAGGGACGCCGCCTCGCGGGCGTCGACCGGTACGAAGAGGCGGTCGTCGAATATCAGCTCGCGTCCGAACTGAATCCCACCGACCCGATCGTCGACGCCGCGCTGCGGGACGTGCGCCAGCGGCTGCGGACGAAAGTGAGCGTCAATCGCGGCGGGCACACCGCGCTCGAAAGCCTGATCGAACGCACGCGCAATGTCGCGCCGCCCGGGCTCGACCTGCCCTCGTCCGCCAAGCTGCCCTCGTCGCTCGTCTTTGGCAACGGCGCGACCGCGCGCGCGGTGTTCATCGCGATCGCGAGGTTCGCGAACCTCAGCCTGGTGTTCGACCCCGCGTTCCGCGACCAGCCCCTCAGCATCGATCTGCGCAACGCGACACTCGAGGACGCGTTGACCGCCGTGACCGCCAGCACCCGCACGTTCTATCGCGTCACCGCGCCGCAGACGATCACCATCATCCCGGATTCGCCGGCCAAGCGGCGCGAGTACGAAGAGTCGGTCGTCCGCACGTTCTATCTGAGCAACGCCGACGTCAAGGAAGTCATCGACCTCCTGCGGGTCGTCATCGACATCCGTCAGGTGTCGGCGATCACCGCCACCAACGCGATCTCGATCAAGGACACGCCGGAACGCATCATGGCGGCGGCACGGCTCATCAACGCGATCGACAAGGCCCGCCCCGAAGTCGTGATCGACGTCGAACTGCTCGAGGTCGATCGGACGCGCCTGCGGGAGTACGGCCTGCAGATCGCCTCACCGGGAGCGGCGGGCATTTCCGGGTCCGGCGACATCAACCGGCAGAACTACACCCTGCGCGATCTGCGGAACCTCACCGCATCGGACGTCTTCCTGGCGGGCATTCCCGGCGTCTATTACCGGCTGCTGAAGAACGACACCGCCACGCGCACCCTCGCCAATCCTCAGCTCCGGACCGCCGAAGGGCTCGCGGCGTCCGCGAAGTTCGGCGAACGCGTCCCGGTGCCGGTCACGACCTTCGCGCCGATTGCCGCCGGCGGCGTCAACACGCAGCCGATCACGTCGTTCGTCTACGAGAACATCGGCGTCAACATCGACATCACCCCGCGCACGCATCACGACGACGAAGTGTCGCTCGCGCTGCGCGTCTCGCTGTCGAGCATCTCGGGGACCGGATTTGCCAACCTGCCGACGTTCGGCAACCGCGAGATCTCGACGACCATCCGCTTGAAGGACGGCGAAACCAACATGCTCGCGGGACTGATCCGCGACGAGGAACGCTCCGTCATGGCGGGGGTGCCCGGCTTGATCGACATTCCGCTGCTCGGGCGGCTGTTCGCGAACAATCACAAGGAGACGCAGCAGACCGACATCATTCTCACGCTCACGCCGCACATCGTCCGCGTGCTGGACTTGAGCGAAGCGGATTTGCGCCCGTTCCGGCTTGGACGCGATATCAGCGTCGGGATCACCGTGCCGGAGGGACCGGCGACGCCGGCGATCCCGCGCGATCGTGAAGAGAGCCCCGATCTGCCGCCGGGCCTTGCGCCAGGCGGCGCGGGGACGATGGCGCCGGCAACCACACCGGCGGGAACGGTTCCGGGCACGACCGCGCCAGTGGCTTCGCCATTTCCGCAGCCGCTCCAGGGGCCAATCCCCGGCGTCCCGATTCCGGTCAGCCCGCCACCGCCTCCGAAGAAGGGCGGCGGCGGCACCTAGAGAGACCGTCCACTAGTCCTCGCGCGCCACCTGCGCGCCGAGCGATTGCAGCCGCTCGACGAGCGCCGCGTATCCCCGTTCCACCGTTTCGAGCGGCGCGACGGCGCTTTCTCCGTCCGCGGCCAGCGCCGCCGCAATCAACGCCATTCCCGATCGAATGTCCCGGCTGTCGAGCGATCGGCCGCGCAGCCCGGTCGGACCGCTGACGATCATTCGATGGGGATCGCACAGGAACAGGTCCGCTCGCATCGCGCTCAACTGCTCGAGCGCGAACAGGCGCAGTTCGTAGAGCCAGTCGTGCACGAGCGTGCGTCCGCGCGCCTGGGTGGCCAGCACGGTGACCAGGCTGACCATGTCGCTCGGGAACCCGGGCCAGAGCCCGGTGGTGATGCGCCGCACCGCGTGCAGGCTCGACGGCCCGACCAGCAGTCGATCGTCGTCGCACGTGCATTCGAGGCCCATGCGCTTCAGCGGCGCCGCGATGACTTCCAGATCCTGCGTGCGCGCGCCGGTCACTTCGACGTCGCCGTTGGTGATCGCCGCGACGACGCCCCAGCTGCCCGCGTCGATGTAGTCCCCGTGCAGCCGATGGCGGGCCCCGCTCAACCGCGCCGGCGGATGCACGCGGATCGTCGAGGTGCCGCCGCCGTCGATGCCCACCCCCATCTGCTGCAGGAACTCGCACAGTTCGACGACGTGGGGTTCGGTGGCCGCGTGACGAATCTCGGAACTGCCGCGCGCGGCCGCGGCGGCGAGCAGCGCCGTTTCCGTTCCGGTGACCGATGCTTCGTCGAGATACATCGACGCGCCCCGCAACCCCGGCGTCGTCAGCGCATAGCCAGGCTCCTCGAGCGCCTGTGCGCCCATGGCGAACAGCGCCTCGAGGTGGACGGAGAGGGTGCGGCGCGCGGGGAAATCGCCGCCCGGCTGCGCCAGGCGCGCCGAGCCGCGGCGCGCCAGCAGCGGGCCGAGCAGCAGCACGGATCCGCGAAGCTTGCCGACGAGCGCCGGATCGGGCCGGTCGCTGCGGACGTCGCGGCACTCGATCCGCAGCGTCGACGTGCCGCGGCCGTCCACGCGCGCACCCAGGCCTTCGATGAGCTCGAGCAGCACGTCGACGTCGCGGATGCGCGGGACGTTCGAGAGCTCGCACGGCTGATCGGTCAGGACGCACGCGGCAATCAAGGGCAGCGCCGAATTCTTGTTGCCTTCGACGGCAATCCGTCCGGAGAGCGTGCGGCCCCCTTCGATTTTCAGTGTCGCCATCAGAACCCCAGATAGACGATTTCGTCCCGCAGGTCGACGCCGAATGCGTCGCGCACCGCGCCGCGGCAGCGCTCGACGAGGCGCCGGATGTCTGCCGCGGTGGCCTGTCCGTCGTTGACGATGAAATTCCCGTGCGTCGGTGAGACGCGCGCGTGCCCTTCCCGGCTGCCCTTCAGCCCGGCACGATCGACCAGCGCACCGGCCGACCAGGGCATGCCCTCCGGTACGTGGTCCACTGCCGGATCCGGATTCCGGAAGATGCAGCCGGCGCTCGCGGACTCGAGCGGCTGGGTCCGCTTGCGATAGGCCAGCGACTCGCGCGCGATCGCGCGCAGCGACGCGACCTCGCCGCGGCCGACACGGAACTCGGCGGCGATCGCGATCTCGTGCGTGCGCTGCAGCCGGCTGCAATCGTAGCCAAACTCCATCTCGCCGGCCTCCAGCGGCCGAACCTCGCCGTCTCGCGTCGCCACTTCCACGGCGTGAACGAGTTCGCCGATCAACCGTCCCTTGAAATGGGCGTTGCCGTGGATGGCGCCGCCGACCGTGCCCGGCGTGCCCGCCCACGCCTCGAGCCCCGCGATGCCGCGGTTGATCGTCCATCGCACCAGGCCGTTGATCGTGAGGCCGGCATCGGCGCGAATGCGATCGGCAGACACGCTCGTCACGTCGCCGCCATGGATGCGGACGACGATCCCGCGCACGCCTGCATCGGCGATGAGCACGTTCGAGCCGCCGCCAAGCACCGTGACGGGCAGGTGCGCATCGCGCGCGATGTCCACGACGGCGGCGATCTCCGCGGCGTTCCGCGCCTGCACGAGCCAATCGGCGGGACCGCCCACCTTGAACGTGGTGTAGGGCGCGAGCGGGGCGTCACGGTGCACGCGGTCGTGGGCGACCGCGGCGGCGAGCGCCGCGTGAACGTCCATCACGAGCGGTCTCCGGACAGCGCACGCCGACGGGCACGCAGCGCCGCGATCGCCTCGGCATGCGTGCACGCGGCGAACTCGATCCAGTCGCCTGGCGCCAGCTGGCCGGCCGTCGGCAGATCCGCCGTGATCACGTTGGCGAGCGTCGCGTAGCCCCCTGTCGTCTGGCGGTCGGCCATGAGCAGGATCGGCTGCCCGGATGCCGGCACTTGAAGGGCGCCGATCGGCATGGCTTCCGAGAGGATGTCGGCGCCGCGGCGATGGGTCAGCGGCGGGCCGCTGAGACGATAGCCCATGCGGTTCGACTGCGGGGTAATCGTGAAGCGGGCGCTGGTGAGCGTGTCCCACGCGTCGGTGGTGAAGCGCTCGCGATGCGCGGCGGGGACGATTCGGACGCGCGCCCCGCCGTCGGGCAGGTCGAGCGGGAGGCCAGAACGGTGACAGTCACAGTTAATGGTGCCGAGGTGTCCGTTTTCGGGATTAACTGTGACTGTCCCCGTTCCGATCAGCGGCAGGCGGTCACCCGGACGCAAGGCGCGGCCGTCGAAAGGTCCCATGCGGCTGACGAGATGCATGGCGCGGCTGCCGAAGGTCTTCGGCAGATCGAAGCCGCCGCGTGCCGCCAGCGTCGCCCGCGCACCGGCGCGCCGCGCGCCAATGCGGACCTGCGATCCACTCGCGACCTCGAACGGACAGTTGAGCGGCACCGGCCTGCCCTCCACCGACACGTCGAACGCCGCGCCCGTGACGGCACACAGCACGCCGCTCCCGTCCGCAATCAACTCCGGACCGATCAGCGTCACTTCCAGGGCGGCGGCATCCGGATCGTTGCCGACGAGACGATTGGCGAGATCGTGCGAGTACCAGTCCATCGGTCCGGCCACCGGCACGCCCAGACCCTGGTACCCCCAGCGTCCGCGGTCCTGCACGGTCGTCAGCATGCCCGGCCGACCGACGACGAGCGCACGGCTCACGCGTCGCCCCATTCGGTGGCCGCCCGGTAGGCGCGTTCGGGGATGCGATGAAAGCGGACGCGATCGCCGGCCCGGAACAAGAACGGTTCGGCGCGATCCGGAGCGAACGGCTTCACCGGGCTGCGGCCGATGATGTTCCATCCGCCCGGCGTCTCGGCGGGATAGATGCCGGTCTGCCCCGCCGCAATCGCCACTGAACCGGCCGGCACGGTCAGCCGCGGCGACGGCCGGCGCGGCGCCGCGATCCGCGGATCGACCGGCGCCATGTACGCGAACCCGGGAACGAACCCGACGACGAAGACACGATACTCGACCGCCAGGTGCCGCGCGATGACGTCTTCGGCGTCGCAACCCGCGAACATCGCCACGTCGGGAAGATCGGGCGCGAACGCCGGCTCGTAGCAGACGGGCACGTCGACCAGCGCGCCGGCCGCAGCCGCCGCCGCTGCGGGTTCGTCGAGCATCGCTCGCAGCCGCACGTCAATCGACGCGGCCCCGTCTCCGAGCGGATCGACGTAGACCATCACCGAGCGAAAGCCGACCACCACGTCGCGCACCACCGGGATCTTCGCGCGTGTCACCCGCGCCGCGATGTCGATCGCGCGCGCGTTCACCGCGGCGTCGAGGCGCTCCGGCAGCTCGATGAGCCACGCGGCGTCACCGGCAGGCACGAGCCGCGCGTCCATTCAGTGGCGGCGCGCCTCCAGCGCCGTCAGCAGCTTCTGGTGGATGTCGTCGAAGCCGCCGTTCGACATGACGACGACGAGATCTCCTCGACCGGCTTCGCGGGCGACCGTCGCGACGATGTCGTCGACCGCCGGAATGAACCGCGCGTCCTTGCCGCCGGCGCGCAAATCGGCGACGAGCTGATCGATGGAGAGGCGTTGATCGTCGGGAAGCGTCGTGCGGAACACCGCCGGCAGCAGGACCCGATCGGCCGGCCCGAACGCGCGCGCGAAATCCGACTGGAACACCTTCCGGCAGGACGTCGCGGAACGTGGCTCGAATATGGCCCAGATGCGGTGATCGGGGTACGCGGATCGCACGCCGGCGAGCGTCTCGGCAATCGCGGTGGGATGATGCGCGAAGTCGTCGTACACGGCCACGCCGTTCGCGGTGCCGCGCAGTTGCAGGCGGCGGCGGACGCCCTTGAACCGCCGCAACCCGTCCGCCATGGTGTCAGGACTCAAGCCGACCGCCGCACCGACGGCGATCGCGGCGAGCGCATTCCGCACGTTGTAGGCGCCAAGCAGCGGCACCTCGAAGCTGCCGATCGGCTGGCCGCCGCGGCGCACGCTGAAGCGCGTCATCCCGTTGTCGATGCGGATGTCGTGGGCCTGCCAGTCCGCGCCGTTCGCGAGTCCGAACGATTCGACCCGGCACCGGGCGATCGGGGCCAACGCGCTCGCTTCCGGATCGTCGGCGCCGACGAGGAGCAGCCCGCGGCGCGGAACCAGGTTGACCAGCCGCCGGAACGCGACGCGAATCGCCTCGAGGTCCGCATAGATGTCGGCGTGGTCGTACTCGATGTTGTTCACCACCGCGATGTCCGGCAGGTACTTCAGGAATTTCGCGGTCTTGTCGAAGAAGGCGCTGTCGTACTCATCGCCTTCGATCACGAACTCGCGCCCGCCGCCGATGCGATAACTGCCGGCAAAGTTCTCGGCGATGCCGCCGACGAACACGCTCGGATCCGCGCCGCCGTGCGTCAGCACCCAACCGGTCAGCGACGTCGTCGTCGTTTTGCCGTGCGTTCCGGCGATCACGACGGAGCGTGAGCCCCACAGGAAATGATCGCGGACGGCTTCCGGCAGCGAGCAGTAGCGGATCTTGCGATCGAGGACGTCTTCGAGCTCCGGGTTGCCGCGCGAAATCGCGTTGCCGACGACGACCAGGTCCAGGTCGTCGGAAATGTGGTCCGGCGAGTAGCCCTGGAGCGTCGTGATCTGCTGCTCGGCAAGAAAATCGCTCATCGGCGGATAGACGTTCTGATCCGATCCGCGGACGTCGTAGCCGCGGCTCTTCAGGAGCGCGGCGAGGGTCGCCATCGCCGTCCCGCAGATGCCAATCAGGTGAATCCGTTTCATGCGGTGACTGCCGCCTCCTCGATCACGAGCGCCGGCCGCGCGCCGGCTACGACGCGCGCCCGCACGCCGAACGGCAGCGTCAGACAGGCGCCCGCCGTGTGTCCGGAGGGCAGGCCAAACAGCACCGGTCCGGGGAAGTCCTGCAGCACTCGCGCCACAACGGCGCGGGCCGTCACCGCCTCGTCGCCGGGCTCGTCACAGCGCGGCAACTCGCCGAACACGACGGCGGACGCTTTGGCCAGCCAGCCCGACAACCGCAACTGGGTCAGCATGCGATCCAGCCGATACGGCCGCTCGCCCACCTCGTCGATGAAGAGGACGTGCGCGCCCGGCGGATCGAACTCGTACGGCGTGCGGAAGGATGCGAGCAACTGCGTCAACGTGCCGCCGACGAGCGTTCCGAACGCGTCGCCCGGGCGAATCGTCTCGAGCGCCGGGTGCGTGATCTCGCCGGCCGCCTCGGCACGCGTGAGGACCCGGAGAAAGGTGCCGCGGTCGTAGCCGGCTTCACCGTGCGCGAGACGTCCCTCGAGCATCGGGCCGTGAAACGAGACGATGCCGCAGCGCGTCGTGAGCCACGCGAGCAGCGACGTGTTGTCGCTGTAGCCGATGAACGGCTTCGGCGTGCGGCGGACCTCCCCCGCGTCCAGCAGCGGCAGCACGTGCACGCTGCCGTATCCGCCCCTGACCGCGATCACCGCGGCAATGTTGTCGTCGGTCCACGCGCGGCGGAACGCGGCGGCGCGTGTCCCCGCGTCGCCCGCCAGGTAGCCGGCGCGCGCGAAGACGCTCTCGTCGTACACGGGCTCGTAGCCGAGCGCCCGCAGCTCGGCGACCCCGGCGTCGAACTCCTGACGATTGAACGCGCTCGCCGGGGCGACGACGGCGATCCGATCGCCGGAACGGAGCGCGCGAGGTTTTCGCATCGCGCTCAGACGAACCGCGCCATCTCGGCGGCAATCGCCTGATGTTCGTCGCGGCCGAGCGTCGCGCGGAGCGCCGCGCCGGTCGCGGGACGCGGCCGGGGCGGCGCGAGAAAGCGCGCCTTCACCTTGCGTTGACGCGCCAGCGCATCCTCGACGCGCTTCTGCGGGACGCGCCCCTGCTCCACCGCGTAGATCAGCGCTTCGAGCGCGGCCATCTGGGCGTCGGCGCCAGGGGCGCACATGAGGACGCCGTCGCACCCCGCGGCAATCGCCTGCACGGTCGCTTCGCTCAGCCCGTAGCGGCTGCTGATGGCTTTCATGGACATGTCGTCGGTCAGGATGAGGCCGTTGAATCCGAGCTTCTCGCGCAGCTCGCCGTAGACGATGCGGCGTGACAGCGTGGCCGGCCGTTCCTCATCGAGCGCGGGCAGCAGGATGTGCGCGGTCATGATCGCGGCGACGTCGGCGGCAATCGCCGCCTTGAACGGCACGTACTCCACCGCGTCGAGACGATCCGGCGGATGCTCGACGAGGGGCAGCTCAAAGTGCGAGTCGACGCTGGTGTCGCCGTGCCCGGGAAAGTGCTTGCCGCAGGCGGCGATCCCTTCCGCCTGCAGCGTCCGGATGATCGCCGCGCCAAGCCGCGCGACGTCCTCGGCGCGTTCAGCGAGCGCGCGGTCGCCAATCACCGGGTTCTTCGGATTGGTCAGGACGTCGAGCACCGGCGTGAAGTCCAGCGAGATGCCGACCGCCGTCAACTCCGTCGCCAGCGCCCGTGCGAACCGCGCGGCCAGCGCGTCGTCGCCGGCGCGGCCCAGCGTCTGCATCGGCGGCCACTCGGTGAACGGACGTTTCAGCCGGGCGACGCGGCCGCCTTCCTGGTCCACGCTCACCCAGAGCGGCATCTCCTGAGCCAGCCCCTGCGACGCGCGCGACAGTTCCGCGACCTGTTCCGGTTCCTGCACGTTGTGTGCAAAGAAGACCACCCCGCCGATGTCGAACGTCTTCGCCAGCTGCCGCACATCGTCGGGCAGGGCGTAGCCGTCGAAGCCGACGAACGCCAGCTGGCCAATGTGTCGCCGCACGTCGCGCATCCCGAAAATGATATCGCACACGCTCAATCTATAATCGGTCGGTGCGGATTGAAGCCTCGGCGCCGACGCGCATCGACCTGGCCGGCGGAACCCTCGATATCTGGCCGCTGTATCTCTTTCACCACGGCGCGCAGACGCTGAACGCGGCCATCAGCCTCCGCGCGCGCTGCACGATCACGCCGCGGAACGATCGACGGCTGGTGATGGTGTCGGAAGACGCCGGGCAGCGCGTCGAGGTGGAGCACTGGTCGCAACTCCGCGATGGACACGATCTGAAGCTGCTCGGACGTCTGCTCCTGTACTTTCAGGCCGAAGGGCTCGAGCTGCAGACCAGTTCGGAGTCGCCGTTCGGGGCGGGCATCGCGGGGTCGTCGGCGCTCAACATTGCCGTGTGCGGCGCGCTGAACGAGTGGACGGGCGGACGCCGCACGGCCGACGAGATCTTTCAGATTGCGATGAACGTCGAGGCGCAGGCGATCGACGTGCCGACCGGGGTGCAGGATTACCGCCCGGCGTATTACGGCGGCGTCTCCGCGGTGGAGCTGGGCGTCGATGGCGTGCGCCGGGTGGCCTTGAGCGTCGCGCCGGAGGAGCTGCAGCAGCGCCTGGCGCTCGCCTACACCAACGCGTCGCGCAACTCGGGCATCAACAACTGGGAAGTGACCAAGCGCCACATCGACGGCGACGCAGCCGTCCAGGGCAGCTTCGCGCGCATTCGCGATATCGCCGGCGCGATGCGGCAGGCGCTCGAGCGCCGCGACTGGGCGGAGGTCGGTCGCCAGATCGCGGCGGAATGGGAGAACCGCAAGCGCCTCGCCCCGGGCGTCACCACCCCGGAGATCGACGCGATGATGGAGGCGGCGCGCCGGGCAGGTGCGCTCGCGGGGAAGGTCTGCGGCGCGGGCGGCGGCGGCTGTCTCTTCTGCTTCGGCGAACCCGACGTCATCCCCGCCGTCCGTGACGCGCTCGCCAGGGCCGGCGCCCGCGTGCTGGATTTCCGCATCGAGGCCGAAGGACTCACGATTCAGCGCCTGCCCTGACGCGATCACAGAGGCAAGGAGATCGACTGCGATCTTCCTCCAGTGGAAAACCTGGTCATCGCCCGCATCCTCGCCGAGATCGGCGACCTGCTCGAGATCAAGGCCGAGAACCCGTTCAAGATCCGTGCGTATCGGAACGCGTCCGAGACCGTCGCGCATGACACGCGCCGCGTCGCGGACCTCACCCCGGCGGAACGCCTGGCGCTGCCGGCGATCGGCAAGGACATCGCCGCGAAAATCGCAGAACTGATCGAGACCGGCGAGATCCGCTACCACCAGGATCTGCTGCAGCAGTTTCCGCCGACGGTGCTCGACCTGCTGCACCTGCAGGGCGTTGGCCCGAAGACGGTGGCGCTGCTCTACCGCGAGATGGACATCCGCACGCTGCAGGATCTCGAAGACGCGGCGAAGGCCGGCCGCCTCCGCGGCGTCAAGGGCATGGGCGCGAAGAAGGAAGCGGCCATCCTCAAATCGCTCGAGGAGCAGCGCCGCTTCACCGGCCGGCGCCTGATGCCCGAAGCGTACGACACGGCGGCGGCGCTCGTCGCGGCGCTGCGGGAGCACGCACCGGACGCCGAGATCTCGATGGTCGGCAGTCTGCGGCGCGGCTGCGACACCTGCGGCGATCTCGACATCCTCGCCGCCGGTGGGCCGCCGTCGGTGATGGATGCGTTCACCGGCTACACGCTCGTCGAACGCGTGCTCGCCCACGGGACCACCAAGTCGAGCGTGCAGTTGTGGGGCGGGTTTCAGGCCGACCTGCGCGTCGTGCCGCGCGAGAGCCTCGGCGCCGCGCTGCAGTATTTCACCGGCTCGAAGACGCACAACATCGCGCTGCGCGATCGCGCCATCCAGCGCGGCCTCAAACTGAACGAATACGGCCTCTTCACGACGGAGAGCGACGAGCGGATCGCCGGCGACGACGAGGCGGGCGTGTACGAAGCGCTCGGCCTGGCGTTCGTCCCGCCCGAACTGCGCGAACACCGCGGCGAGATTGCCGCAGCGGAAGCGCGCACGCTGCCACGGCTCGTGCAGCTCGCGGACCTGCAGGGCGACCTGCATTCGCACACCGACGTCACCGATGGGCGCGCGGACATCGAAACGATGGCGCGCGCCGCGAAGGCGGCGGGCCACCGCTATCTCGCGATCACCGACCACAGCCAGTCGCTCGCGATGGCCAGCGGACTCGACGAAGCGCGCGCGCTCGCACACGCGCGGGCGGTGCGGGAGGTTTCCTCCCGCCTCGACGGCATCACCCTGCTTGACGGCATCGAATGCGACATCCGTCCTGACGGCACGATGGATCTCGCCGACGACTGCCTCGCGCAGCTCGACATCGTCGTCGCGTCCGTGCATTCCGCGTTCAATCAGGAGCCCGCACGGCTGACCGATCGCTACCTGCGTGCGCTGGCGTGCCCGTGGGTGGACGTCCTCGGGCATCCCACCGGACGGATCATCCTCCGGCGCGAGCCGCTGCAGGCGGACTGGGCGCGCATCTTCGCGGCCGCCGCGGCGAGCGGCGTCTGCATCGAGATCAACTGTCAGGTGGATCGGCTGGACGTCGATGACGTGCGCGCGCGTCACGCGCGCGACGCCGGCGCGCCGATCGTCATCAGCTCCGATGCGCACAGCCCGGCCGCGCTCGGCGGGCTGCGGTGGGGAGTCGTGGTCGCGCGGCGTGCGTGGCTGACGGCGGACGATGTGCTCAACGCGCGCGACGTGGACCGGATGCGTGCGAGCCTGCGCCGCAATCGGAGGGGGACGTGAATCCGCTCGACGAGATCCGCCGCCTCTACTTCCAGACCAGCAAGGCGACGATCGACCGTGATCTTGCGCGGGCGATCGATCTGCTCAGGTCGATGCACGACGAAGACGAGCGTGAGAAGGCCGCGGTGTTCATGCAGGGGCTCGCGGATATGCGCCGCGAGTTCGGCGGGGGCCGGCGCAAGCGCCCGCGCTAACCCTGCTTCGCCTTGGTGGCGACTTTCCTCGCGAGCGCGCGCAGCCCCTCGGGCACGTTGCGGTCGATCGCCAGCATCTTCAGGTCGCGTTCGTGGAGGCGGTTGAGCATCTGCATCGAGATGGCCGGCGGCGTCTTGGGATGCCGGCAGAGACCGGCGATGACCCCGTAGTTCTTGGTCCACGCGCGGTTCATGCCGATGATGCGCAGCACGTCTTCCGTGACGTTCCCCATCTTGGTGAAGGCCTCGACTTCCGAATCGGTGAGCTTCGGGCTGCTCAAGACCGCCGCCGCGACCAGCTTGTTCGAGTCGCGCACCAGCTGCCCGCGCTGCTCGCGCGTGCCTTTCATCGCGAGCTTGATCCGATCGATCACCGGCAGCGACGAGAGCGGCTTGCGCTCCGCCTCGGCACCGGCGGTATCCTCCGGCACGTCCGCCAGTTCCGCCAGCGTGTCGATGAGCGGCTCCTCGCTGTCGGCCGCCGCGACGCCGCCGCTCTCGACGCCGCGCGACGCGAAGAACCGGCGGATCTCGTCGGGCACGTCGGACCGCGCCAGGAACGCGCGCAGCGGCTGCTCGGGCAGCGCCGCCAGCGTCTCGGCCGTGGCGCGCGCGATGTCCGGATCGGAATCATCCGAGAGCAAGACGAGCAGCGCCAGCTGCTCGTGCGCACGCGGCGCGAGCGCGCCCTGAGCGGCCATCAGGCGCACGTCGCGGGCGACCTCGCCGCGGCGGAAGAAATCGATGAGCGGAGTGCGAAGGCCAGGGTCCACGCTACTTTACGTACTGCGTAAACGTCGCGCGCGTCAACTTCAATGTGCGGACCTGTCCCGAACCGCCGAGCGCGCGGCCCTCGCGCCCGTCGACGGTAAAGGCAAACGCGCCGGCGTCCCCGACTTCGA
>JABFWM010000007.1 GCA_013362195.1 Acidobacteriota bacterium | reverse complement strand
GCTGCGACGCGACGGCGACGTCGCCGCCCGAGGCCAGCACCAGGCGCGCGGCGAGCACCCGCGCGTCGGGATCTTTCGGCTTCTCCTTCACGAGCGCCTCCGCAATCGCGAGCGCTTCGTTGCGATTCCCGCGCGCGTGCTCGATCGACGCGACACGCATCCGCGCTTCGCGCCCGATGTTCTTGCTCGAGGCGAGCGGCCGGAGCACGGTCAGGGCCTGGTCGTATCGCGCCAGTCCCATGTAGTAATCGGCGAGGGCGAGCTGGCCGTCCGGCGACTCCGCCGCGAGCGCCTGGAAGTGCGGCTCCGCCTCGGCGGTGCGGCGTTCGCTCAAATAAAACAGCGCGAGCGCGCGATGGGCCAGCGCGTTCGCGGGATCGCCGGCAAGCGCCGCGTGCAGCTCGCGCTCCGCCCCCGCGGCATCGCCGACCGCCCAGTTGTAGTTCGCCAGCGCGAGCCGCGCGTCCACCGACTTCGGATCGAGCTGCACGGCTCGTTCGAACGACCGGCGCGCGTCCTCCTTGCCGCCGCCGACGAACTGCACGGCGCCGAGCGCCGCATACGCAGGCGCGTACGTGGGATCGAGCGCGACCGCCTGCTCCATCTGCTTCACGGCTTGTGTCGTGTCCTTCAGCCCGGCCATCGCATTGCCGAGCAGGATGTGCGCTTTGGCGCTCGACGGATCCGCTTTCAACGCCAGTTCCGCGCGGGCACGCGCCTGCTCGAACTCGCCGGCCACCAGCAGCAGCGTGCCTGACTGCAGCTGCGCGTCGATGTTCGAAGGATCGAGATCGGCGGCCTGCGAATAGGCGCCGTACGCCTTGACCGGTTCACCCGCCGCCGTGTAGGCGCGCGCCAGCTTGTAGTGCGCGTCGGCACGCGCGGGCTGTGCCTTGATCGCGTTCCGATACTCGATGATCGCGTCCTTGTAGCGCTGCTCCGCCGCGTATTTGTCGCCGCTTCGCACGTAGCCGTCGGCCTTCGCCTTCGGATCGCGTCCGCAGGCCGCGACACTCGTGACGAGGACGATCAACGCCAGCACTCGTGTCGTCATGGGAGGTACTCGGACAGTCGTGGATACACGGCGCGCGCGAACCCCGCGGCGGCCTGGGCATCCGGCGAAATCACCCGGACGAGCGACCCGTTGGTGCGGCCCAGACGTGCCGCGTCGAGCATCAGCCACAGCTTGTTCGCGTACTCGCTGGCCACGACGCGGCCGCGGCCCTGATACCAGTAGAAGACGACCTGCCGGTCCAACCCCTTTTCGATGACGTAGCGGTTCACGGGCAGCACGGTCCCGGCGACCTCGAGGGTCGTCCGCCCGGATTCGACCGGCTGCCAGCCCGAACCGGGCAGGCAGTTCTGCGGCGAATGGATCGTGTCGCCCTGCCGCTGGCTGGCGTAGTACCCGATGTAGAGATTGGCAGGGTGCCCCTGCGCGTTCACGTACGTCCGGCTCACGTAGTCGTCGACGCCGAGCGCGCCGAGCACGTCCTCTTCGAGCGGCACGTCGCCCGCGCTTCTCCATTCGTCGACGATGCGCGGGAAGGTCGCCAGCGAGTGGCGCGTGACCGGCCGTTCGCGTCCCGCGCCGCGCAACGCGACCGCGCCGGCACACGCGATGAGCACAATCAGCACGAGCGCGCGCCGCATCATGACGGCAGCACCACGGCGCGCTTGCGCATGGCGCGGGCGAGCCGCCACCGGAGCGGCAGTCCCGCGGCCAGCGCGCGCTGGACGCCCAGAAGGACCGCAAAAGCCATCACGAACACCAGCCATCCGGAGAACGTGTGGAAGAAGCCCTGGGCCGCTTCCGGCCCGATCCAGTACGCGGCGACGCCGGTCCCCGCGACGCGCGCGGCGTTTGCCGCGATGGCGATCGGCACCGTCACGAGCGCGAGCGCGACGCGAGCCCACCGGCGAGGCTCGTTCAACTTGCCGAGGATCACGGCCAGCGTCAGCAGCGAGATCAACGATCGAATGCCGCTGCACGCTTCGACCACCTCCAGCCGCGTCGTCGACAGTTCGAGAATGTTGCCTTCGCGCAGGACGGGGATGCCGGTCGTGGCCAGCGCGAGTTCGCCGACACGCGACGCGAAGAGCTGCAAGGGAAACGCGATCTGATTGAAGACGAGCGCGGGCAGCGGCACCATCAACACCAGCAGCGCGATCGGAAACGCCAGCAGGCGGAGGTGCTGCCACCCGAAGAGGAACCACACGGTGCCGGCGACGACGCCGACGAGCGAAATGCGCGCGAGAAACAGTTCCGCGCCGAGCTGTCCGGCCAGAAACACCATCAGGCTCAGCGCGACCACGCCGAGGCCGACGACGGAGGGCTGAGGAACGGCGGCCGCGAGTCGCGCGCGCTGGCGCCAGCCGAAGTACAGGGCGAATGGAGCGATCAGGAAGCCGTGGGAATAGTTCTCATCGCTCGCCCATTGCCGGGCGAGCGATGAGATCACGGGCCAATAGACGATGAGCGCGACCGAGGCCACGAGCCCGAGTGCAGCGGCCGTGCGTCGCGCCATCCCAGTCAGGCGGCGCGGCGCCACCGTGTGCGGGCCAGACCGGCGAGGCCGGTGCCGAGCAACAGCAAGGACGCAGGTTCCGGATTGGCCACGGCCGTGGCGGGGGCGCGGCCTCCGCTGGCCGAGAACCGAATCAGGAACCCGCGCGAGCCCAGACGATCGCGCAACCCGAACGTCACGCGCGCGGTATCGCCGCCTGCGAATCCGGAGAATCGCAGCAGATCACGCGCGTCGGTCACTTCGTCGGCGAACACGGTCGCGCTGCCCCCTTTGGCGAAGGTGGCGCTGCGCGTCATGCCGCTGTCCTGCGCGAAGCTCAAGCCGTCGATCGTCGCGGACGTCGAATACCCGGTCGGGACGTACCCCGGCTGCGGGTCCGGATCACGCGCGTCGAAGCCATCGGAGAGGGGATCGAGAATCTCCGCGGTGAGCGTGTCCCACGGACTGAGCGCCGGGTTCCCCGCGACGGTGAACGTGACGGTATAGTCGCTGCCGTGCTTCAACCCGTCGACAAAGATCGTCGCGCTCGACTGGTTGGTCGGCAGCGTGAGAGTCCCGAGGTCGAGAGCAAACCAGCCGGTATCGAACCCGCTCTGGGTCGCCCCGCCCCTCGTGGCGTCGAGCGACAACATGATTGGCTCGGCACGCGCTGCCGACGGCAGCAGCGCCGCAGCGCAGCTCATGACCAGAGCTACACCCAGTGCTCGCATGGCACCTCCAGCTTTCGCATCACGTCAGCGCAGGCGGCCTGGTGCTACGGGACGAAGCGGCGTACCGCGCTCGCGACGCCAATCAGCATGGCGCCCGAGAGGAGCATCCACGCTGGTTCCGCCGCCTGTGTCGCGCGCGCCGTAGCGGCCGTCAAGCCGGCGGTAATGGCCGCGGCTTCAACGAACGTCGCCAACGCGAGCAGCGCGAGCACAGCGAGGAGCAAAGTTGCCTTCATTTCCCGATCCGATTCCGCGAGTGAGAGGGGCGTTGCCCAATCACCTGCTTTTCGCAGGGTCCGGCGGGCAGTAGTGCAAGCGCCTGACCAGCTCGGGTTGGCCGCTCGACCGTTTTCGTTGGCAGCGATTCGCGGGGCGTGGTACAGTTGACGTCTCCTCAGTCAGGCCCAGCTCGACCGTTCGTCAGGCACTCATGCGCGCAAGAAGGTACACGCTCGTCGTAGCCG
Organism: Acidobacteriota bacterium; assembly: GCA_013362195.1. Taxonomy (GTDB): domain Bacteria; phylum Acidobacteriota; class Vicinamibacteria; order Vicinamibacterales; family 2-12-FULL-66-21; genus QHWT01. The sequence goes on along the minus strand of JABFWM010000007.1, from coordinate 1,309 downwards.
ATCGGCAGACCGGCGCCATCCGGCGCGTCACGATATCGCTCTGGCCAACGCTCGGCACGATCGCCGGCATCCTCGCGCTTCCAATTTTGATGGGCCTCGGCGCACGCTGGAGCGCCCGTGCCACGATCGCCGATCTCCAGACCACGAGCGCGGCCCTCGAGGTGGAGAACGCCAGCTACCGTGAGGCGACCGGTCAGCTCGCCAACCAGATCGCGGAGCTGCAATCGGCGGTCAACCAGCTCGGTGAGCACGCGACCGTCGATCCCGCCGTCAGCCGGGCGATGGACAAGCTGCCGGCACTCGTGAAATCCCGCGCCATGGGCGGCGAAGCGGTCCCCGCCGCGACCGCGTCGATGTTGAACAGCGCGTTCGGTTCTCCCGAGGCCGCGCTCGGCGTCCTCAGCGATCTGCTCGGCGCGCTCGGCAATCGCCTCGAGTCGGTGCGCGACAACGTCGAGCGCCGGCACAAGCTGGCGATGGCGACGCCGTCCATGTGGCCGGTCGCGGGCTGGCTCTCGTCGTCGTTCGGCACTCGCAAGGATCCGTTCACGTCGGCGAACGACTTCCACCCCGGTCTCGACATCTCGGCCGATTACGGCGAACCGGTGGTGGCCACGGGCGACGCGATCGTCCGGTCGGCTGGACGGAACGGCGCCTACGGCAACATGGTCACGCTCGACCATGGCTTCGGCATCACGACCAAGTACGGGCACCTCTCGCGCATCGCGGTCGGCGAAGGCCAGGCCGTGAAACGCGGCGACGTCATCGGCTTCGTCGGCTCGACCGGGCGGTCGACCGGTTCGCACCTCCACTACGAGGTGTGGATGAACGGCCGGCTTGCCAATCCCATGTCGCTGCTGACCAAGTAGGCGCTTCCGCCTGAAGCAGGAGCTTCCGCTTGCAGCCGGACCTTCCGCCTGAAGGCGGAAGCTACGGAGCGTTGATCCGTCCTTCGCCCGCGGCGCCGTCGCCTCCGCGCTCCTGTCGCTTCCGCCCTTCAGGCGGAAGTCCCGTAGCTTCCGCCTTGTAGGCGAAGACGCCTTCAGGCGGAAGACATTGGTGTACAATCACCGAATACCCTGACGAACGATCTGCATGCTGGTCGATAAAGTCCTCGCGAAAATCTTTGGCACCGAGAACGAGCGTCAGCTGAAGCGGCTCGCGCCGATCGTCGCCGGGATCAACGCGAAAGAACCGGAACTCCAGGCACTGTCCGACGAACCGCTTCGGGCACGGACCGCCGACTTCCGCCTGCGCTACGAGCAGGGCGAGACGCTCGACGATCTGCTTCCCGACGCGTTCGCCGTCG
>JABFWM010000384.1 GCA_013362195.1 Acidobacteriota bacterium | reverse complement strand
CTGTGCGAGACCTGCCAGTTGCTCGTGTCCTGTTCGAACACGCGATTGCCGGCATCCATCAGGCTGCCCGGCGACGTGTTGTTGTAGGTCGTCTTCGTGTAGCGCACGAAGACGCGGCCGAGATGCGCGAGGTCCTGATCGCCGCGCAGCGTGAACTGATCCTGCTGCTGCGGGAAGGTGCGGACGGCCTGGTAATTCCCCTGCGCCGCCGACGAGTTCGGCGCCGGGAACCAGTTGCTGCGGAGCGCGAGCTGCGCGAGCCGCGAGAAACGCGACTGCGGGATCGTGTTGTTCGGGAAGGGCTGTCCGGTCAGCGGATCGGTGATCGTCGACGTGAACCGGCCGGCGAGCTGGTCCGGCGTCGGCACGGTGTAGAACGCCGTCGAGCCGCGATCGATGCGCGTGCCTTCGTAATTGACGAGGAAGAACGTGCGGTTGCGCCCGTCGTACATCGGCAGCATCACCGGACCGCCGACCACGAGCCCGAACTGTTTCTGATCGAGCTTCGGCTTGGGCGAGCTCTTGTCGTCGAAGAAGTTCCGCGCGTCCCAGCCTTCGCTCCTGAAAAACCCGAACCCGGTGCCACTCAGCTTGTTCGTGCCGGTCTTGCTGACGATGTTGATCTGGTTCGAGCTGAAGCCGTACTCGGCCGAGTAGGTCGTCGTCTGCTCCTTGAACTCCTGGATCGCGTCGACGGAGAGGACGGCGGCCGGCGTGCCGAGTGACGTGTCGATGTTGGCGGTGCCGTCGATCATGAAGTTGTTCGACGTCGGCCGCGCCCCCATGATGCTGATGGCGTTGCCGACGCCCTGCCGCATCGCCCCCTGCTCGCCGCCGGTTTCGACGGCGCCCGCGCCGAGGAACAGCAGCTGCAGGAAGTTGCGGCCGTTGAGCGGGAGTTCCGTGACCTGCTTCTCGGTGATCGTCTGGCCGACGGTCGCGTTGGCGGTGTCGAGCGCCAGCGCGTTCGACCGCACTTCGACGGTCTCGGTGAGGCTGCCCGGCTCGAGCAGCATGTCGACGCGCTGAATCTGGTCGACCGTCAGCGGCACGTCGGAGTGGACGGCGGTCTTGAATCCCTGCTGTTCGCCGGTCACCACGTAGGTGCCGACGGGCAGCAGCGGGATGACGTAATCGCCGTTGTTGCTGGTCTTGGTCTCGCGGGTGAGACCGGTCAGCTGGTTGGTCCCGATCACTTTCACGCCCGGCATCACCGCGCCCGTCGCATCGCGCACGGTGCCCGTGATCTGGGCGGTGGCGGTCTGCGCCGCGGCTGTGGACGTCGTGCACAGAACGGTCGCGACGAGCGCCACGGCTTGAATCAGGAGCGCAGCACGTCTCATGAGCAGAGTCTCCTTTCCCTGATGCGGATTCAGGTCGGCGGGCCCGTGGCAAGACGGATCGAACGCTCATGCCGCGCGCCGCAGGGCGCCGCTGACCGCGCACAGTATTCGTCCGCGTGACGGCCGAGGCGCAACAGGGATGTCGTCCGTCCCGCGTATTTGACACGGTGAAACCGTGCGGGGGCCGCGGCCGCGCGGCGCCGCGGCGCCAGGTGTGATGAACGGCACCGATATTTGGCGGGTGTACTGCAGACCAGCTTGGATTCGGGCGCACGCTGGCTCCGGACCGCGGAAGCGGCGCCGGCACCGTCGCGCCAAACGGCTCCGTTTTGCAGCGCAACACGCAGCGCGTCGCGTGCGTGCGGCCGCACGCGCCACGAGGAACTCGCCCGCCGCGGTTCACCGCTGGTCCGGCGCGCACCCTTTCAGCTTCGCCCGCAGCGGCCGCACGCCGATGCTTTCGATGAAGACCGCGTGGCTGGCCGCGGGCAGGCTCGCCAGGTTCCCGCAGAACGCCCGCGCCTGCCGCTCCGTCAGGTAGACGGCGACGTTCGACGCGTAGAACGCGTCCACCGTGGCGCGATGCGTTCGAACGTAGTCGCCGACCCGGCGCATCGCGCGCGGCCCGCCAAAATCCCCGACCACCGGCACGATCGCGTTCCTCATGTGGAGATCTCTGACGACCCGGAAGCTCTCCGCGCTCGCGAGGAAGCTGCGCGTCTGACCGCTCAAATCCCTCATCGTCATGAGCGCGCGGTACGACGGGTGATTGGCATCGACGATGCGCGAGCCCCAGAACTGAATCTCCGGACCGTCGGTGTAGAACGCCTTGAGCGCCGTGGCGATCGACTCGAGGTCGGCGGACGACAGCGGGAAGCGATGGGTGAGGGTGAGGTGCTCGCGCACGCGAGCGACGGTGCTGTTGTAGCGCTCGAGGGACGGCGCGGCCCGGTCGAGGCGCCTGAAGAGATCGTCGACGTCGACCTCGGGCCCCGCGTCCGCGGCCGTGGGCCGGGAGAACAGGCGCGACACGAAATCCGCGCGATCCGCCGACAACTCGAACAGCGCTTTGTAGAGCAGGTGCAGGGCGAGGTTCTCGCGCCGGATGTCGATGATGAACGCCAGCCGCGGACGCATCGCGGCGATGTAGCTGAAGTTCTGCTCGGGCCCGACGCCGATGTAGACGCCTCGCCCGGGGCGCAGCCATCGCGCGTTCTCGGCGACGTGGGGTTCGTTGGACACCAGATTGTCGGAGACGGCGAAGGCCTCGGCCGGCTCGGAGAGCGTCTCGATCAGCGACCAGAACTCGTGATCGGCGAGCGCGTGCGCGAGCGTCGGGCGCCGGCCGCAGCCGGACAGCGCCACGATGGCAACGAGCAGCCACACGCGGCACGTGCCCGCTCGCGCTTTCCAGCCGCCGGCGGAACCGGACGCGGCGCGCGGCGCGCGACGCAGGAGAGGCCCCCGGCTCCGCGCCGCGGCGCCGGGTTCGCGCAGTTCTGGGTCGCGTGTGCGGAGTTCCACGGCGAGAGAGTAGCTGCGGTGCGCTGGTCCGGTCCGGAGCCGTCGGCGTGGCCGACCGGCGCGGCGAGGGTCGTCGACTGAGTCAGGACCCTTTCAGCTCAGGCGCCGCCTGATCCGGCCGGGTGACGCCGGGCGCGAGTTCCAGGATGCGAATGTTCCGGAAGTGAATTTCGGCGCCCTCGGATTCCAGACAGAGATAGCCCTTCTTCTGGGTCGCGTGCGAGATGCCGTTGACGAACTTGCCGTTCACCGCGAGCTTCATGACGCCATCGATCGCGACGACATCGTAGGTGTTCCACTCGCCCTTGCCCTTGCAGCGGTTCTCGATCGACATGCTGCGCTCGCCGCGAGGATTGTCGGGCGTGACCGTGACGCCGCCGACGCCGAACAGCTCGCCGTGCACGTACGCGATCGGCGGGGTCACGCCGTTGCGCCGGTTCAGATTCGGCCACTCGAGCTCGAGCATCTGAATCTCGATGCCGTTGGGAAGCCGGCTCTCGGGGTCGGGCCGCGCGCTGCTCCAGGCGAAGACGCCGGAATTGCCGCCGGGTTCCATGTGCCGCCACTCGATGTGGAGCATGAAATTCTCGTACTGCCGCGCGGTGCGCATCACGCCGATCGGGTGGCCCGAGCAGATCAGCAGGCCGTCCCGCACCTTCCACGTGTCTTCCGCGGTGTTGACGTTGATCCACCCGGTCAGGTCCTTGCCGTTGAACAGATCGACGAAGCCGTCGGCGCGCGGCTGCGCCGCGCCGAGGACGGCGACGGCGGCGGCGAGCAGAAGCACGACGGCGGCGAGGCGTCTCATGGCGGCCGCAGCCTATCTCGGCGCCGCGGCGAAGATGTGCGAGGATGCAGGCCATGAACACCTCCCGTGCTCTGTTCGTGACGGCGGCGGCGTGGCTCGCCGCGGCCGGCGTAGCGGCGGCGCAGCCCGCGGAGATCCGCATCGGGATCATCGGCACCGATACGTCGCACGTCATCGCGTTCACCAGGCTGATCAACGACCGCGCCGATCCGAATCACGTGGCCGGCGCACGCGTCGTCGCCGCGTTCAGAGGGGGCAGCCCGGAGATCGAAGCGAGCCGCACGCGCATCGACCGGTTTGCGGCGGAGCTCACGACCCAGTGGGGCGTCGAGTTCGTGGACTCGATCGAGGCGCTGTGCGCCAGGGTCGACGCGGTGCTGCTGGAGAGCGTCGACGGGCGCGCGCATCTCGAACAGGTGCGCCCGGTGTTCACGGCGAAGAAGCGCGTGTTCATCGACAAGCCGCTGACCGCCAGCTACGCGGACGCGCGTGCGATCGCGAAGCTGTCGCGGGAGTCAGGCGTGCCGTTCTTCAGCGCGTCGAGTCTGCGGTTCGACGATGACCTGCAGGCGCTCAGCAACCGCGACCAGCACGGCGGCCTCAACGGCGCGTTCACCTTCGGACCCGAGAACCTGGAGCCGCATCATCCGGATCTCTTCTGGTACGGCATCCACGCCGTCGAGATGCTCTACACGCTGCTCGGACCCGGGTGCGAGCAGGTGACGCGGGTCAAGACCGAGAGCGGAGACACCGTCACGGGCCGCTGGACAGACGGACGGATCGGCACGATGCGCGGCCTGCTGAAAGGACGGCAGGAATACGGGGCCGTGGCGTTCGGGACGAAGGCCGTGCTCGCCACGCCAGTGCCGATGAAGAGCGACTACCACGGGCTCGTCGTCGAGATCGTGAAGTTCTTCCAGACCGGTGTGTCGCCAGTCGCGCCCGAGGAGACGCTTGAAATCATGGCGTTCATGGAGGCCGCCGAGTTGAGCAAGGCCCGCGGCGGCGCGCCGGTCGCGCTGGCCGACGTGACGGGGACGAGATGAGCGGGCGGCCGCGGACCTGCGGGATGTGAGGCGCGCATCGTGACGCTCGAACGCGTGTCATACGAGCTCCGCCTCGCCTGCCGCGGCCTCTGGCGCGCGAAGGGGTTCACGCTCGCGGCGGTGCTGATGCTCACCGTCGGCCTCGGCGGCGCGACCACGATGTTCGCGCTGATCGAGGGCGTCCTGCTTCGCCCGCTCCCCGTCCAGGGGCAGGATCGCCTGATCGTCGCGTGGAAGGCGCTGCCCTCGTCTCCCCTCGTCCGCTATCCGTTCGGCAGTACGGAGATCGCCTCGGTCGCGCGCGACAGCCGGCGGCTCGATG
>JABFWM010000686.1 GCA_013362195.1 Acidobacteriota bacterium | reverse complement strand
GGCCGGCACCGCGGACGGCGTGGTGATTGCCAGCGACTTCCTGTCCAGCGATGTCGCGCGCCACGCGCGCCGGATCGCGGAGGCCTACGAGGACTACAACCAGCTGCGGGTGCTCAAGCGTCCGCTCGAAGGCGTCTATCTCTCGTTGTTCCTGATGATGACGCTGCTGATTCTCGTCAGCGCGACCTGGCTCGGCCTGTATCTCGCCAAGCGCATCACGCGCCCGGTGCACATGCTCGCGGCGGGCGCGAAGGAGATTGGCGCCGGCCATCTCGATCACCGCATCGAACCGGAGACCCGCGACGAATTCGGATCGCTCGTCGAGGCGTTCAACGCGATGGCGGGGGAGCTGGCGACGAGCCAGCGCCGGCTCGAACGATCGCGGCACGATCTCGAGAAGAAGAATTCCGAGCTCGACGAGCGGCGGCGCTACATCGAGACGGTCCTGGAGCGCATTGCCACTGGCGTCGTCTCGCTCGCGCCAGACGGCCGCGTCACGACCATCAACGCGGCGGCGCTGCGACTCCTCGACATCGACGCCTCGGTCGTCGGCACGGCGGCGGCGCAGGTGTTCGCGCGTGACGATCTGCAGCCGCTCGCGGCGCTCGTCCGTGCCGCGATCGCCGGTCTGGCCAAACCCGCCGGCCAGGAAATCGCGCTGGCGCGCGGCGGACGCGAGATCCACCTGGCGGCGGCCGCCACCACGCTGCAGAGCGGCGGCGGCGCCATCGAAGGGGCGGTGCTCGTGTTCGACGACGTGACGCCGCTGGTGCGGACGCAGCGCGTCGCCGCGTGGCGCGATGTCGCGCGCCGCCTGGCGCACGAGATCAAGAACCCGCTGACGCCGATTCAGTTGTGCGCGGAGCGGATGCGCCGCCACTTCGGCGCGGCCGCGTCACCGGCGCGCGAGCTGGTGGAGGAGTGCACGACGACGATTGTCGCGGAAGTGGAGTCGCTGAAGGCGCTCGTGGACGAATTCGCGCAGTTCGCGCGCATGCCCGCGCCCCGCGCGGTGCCGTCGAACTTGAACGGCGTGCTGGAGGAGTCGCTGGCGCTGTACAACGGGCTCTTCAAGGACATTCACATCGACCGGCAGCTGGCGAGAGTGCTGCCGCCGGTGCGGCTCGACGTCGAGCAGATCCGCCGCGTGGTCATCAACCTCGTCGACAACGCGATCGAGGCGCTTGGCGGCGCACAGGCGGCGCCCCGCCCTGACGGGGGAGCGCCGCGCATCACCATCGAGACCCTGCACGATCCGGCGAACGCGGTGGCGCGACTCATCGTGTCGGACAACGGGCCGGGCGTGCCGCCAGCGGACCGCGAGAAGCTCTTCATGCCGTACTACTCGACCAAACGGCGGGGCAGCGGCCTTGGTCTTGCGATCGTCCGCCGCATCGTGGCCGAGCATGGCGGATCCATCGAAGTAGGCGACAATAGTCCGCACGGCAGCCGGTTCGTCATCGAGCTGCCCTGCTGACGGGTGCGGCCCGGGTCTTCCACCCGGCGATTCATGAAACCATCGATTCTCATCGTCGACGACGAAGCCGGAGTGCGGAGCGCCCTGAGCGGCGTGCTGCGCGACGAAGGCTATCAGGTTGACGCCGTCGACTCCGGCGAAGCGTGTCTCGATCGCGTCGCGCGCGCGCCCTACGACCTGATCGTCCTCGACATCTGGCTGCCCGGCATGGACGGTCTGGCGACGCTCGCGCGCTTGCAGGAGCGGCGCGTCGACGCGCCGGTGGTCATGATCTCGGGGCACGGCAACATCGAGTCGGCCGTCCGCGCGATCAAGCTGGGGGCGTTCGACTTCGTCGAGAAGCCGCTCTCGCTCGAGAAAACCGTGCTGGTCGTCAGCAACGCGCTGCGGCAGCGGCAGCTGGAAGCAGAGAACCGCGCGCTCAGGGCGACCGTCGACCGCCGGCTCACGCTCATCGGCGAGAGCTACGTCATCGCGCAGCTGCGCGAGCAGGTCGCGATGGCGGCGCCGACCAAGGGCCGCGTGCTGATCTACGGCGAGAATGGCACCGGCAAGGAGCTCGTGGCCCGCAACATCCACATGCTGAGCCGCAAGCGCGGCGGACCGTTCGTCGAGGTGAACTGCGCCGCCATTCCCGAGGAGCTGATCGAGAGCGAGCTGTTCGGCCACATGAAGGGGGCGTTCACGGGCGCGATGGCCGATCGGCGCGGCAAGTTCGAGGCCGCCGACGGCGGGACGTTGTTCCTCGACGAGATCGGCGACATGAGCCTGAAGACGCAGGCCAAGGTGCTGCGCGCGCTGCAGGAGCAGGTCGTCGAGCCGGTCGGCGGCACCGCCACCGTGAAGGTGGACGTCCGGGTGATCGCGGCCACGAACAAGGATCTGCCGGCGGAGATTCGCGCCGGGCGTTTCCGGGAGGATCTCTACTTCCGCCTGAACGTCATTCCGATCTTCGTGCCGCCGCTGCGCGATCGGGCCGCCGACATCGCGCTGCTGGCCGAGCACTTCATGGCCGACTTCGCGCGCGAGTACGGCCGTCGCCCCAAGCGGCTGGATCCCGGCGCGGCACGAGGCCTGAGCAGCTACCGCTGGCCCGGCAACGTCCGCGAGCTGCGCAACGTCATCGAGCGGCTGATGATCATGGTGCCGGGCGACACCATCACGCTTTCGGACCTGGCGTTCCTCGACGGCGGGGCGGTGGTCGCCGACACACCGGGCGCCCCCGCGCTGCCGCTGCACGAGGCGCGCGAGCGCTTCGAGCGCGATTACATCCTGCGTGCGCTTGCCGCGCAGAACGGCAACATCTCGCGGACCGCGGAAGTGCTCGGCGTCGAACGCAGCAATCTGTACCGGAAGATGCGGGCGTTCGGCATCGCGCCCGCGCGGCGCGAGGAAGAGGCGGTCTAAGGCGCCGTGCAGGCCGGGTCTTCAGACTAATCATGTAGGCCGGGTCTTCAGACCCGGCACCTACTCCGCGGCGCGCAGCTTGTTCTCGAGGACCTGGTTCGCATTGAAGCCGGCAATCTGCAGGTAATACTCGGCGGTCGCGTGCAACGCCGCCGCAGGCACCAGGCCGACGATCTCGCTTTCCAGGATCGACACGCCGTAGCGCTCGGCCTCTCGCTTGACGGTTTCGAAGACGCGGAAGATCGGCGTCTTCTCGTAATTCGTCAGGTTCATCGAGACCTGCACGATCCCCCGTTCCTTCAGCTCGAATCCCGCGGCCTTGACGAAACGGAAGCCGCCGCTGCTGTGACGGATGCCGGCGGCGATTTTCCTGGCGACGTCGAGCCGGTTCGTATCGAGATTGATGTTGTAGGCGATGAGCGGCATGCGCGCGCCGATGACCGATGCGCCCGCGGTCGGATGCGGCGTTGGCGCGCCGAAATCCGGCGCCCATTCCGGGGCCCGCATTTTCGCCGCGAGGCCTTCGTACTCCCCGCGACGGATGTCCTCGAGGTTCTTCCGCGCGGGATTCAGCGAGGCCTCCTCGTACAGATACGTCGGGACGCCAAACCGCGTGGTCACTTCCTGCGCCACCTCCTTCGCGAGCGCCACGCAGTCTGCCATCGACACACCGTCGATCGGGACGAACGGGACGACTTCCACGGCGCCGAGCCGCGGATGCTCGCCACGATGCGTCCGCAGATCAATCGCGGGAAGAGCGCGCTCGTAGAGGGCGAGGACCGCCGCCTTCACGCCGTCGGCGTCGCCGGCGAAGGTGAAGACCGATCGGTTGTGCGCGGGGTCGGATGAATAGTCGAGCAGACGCACACCGGAGACGCCGCGAATCGCCGCCGCGATCGCGTCGACGACCTCGGCACGGCGTCCTTCGCTGACGTTGGGGATGCACTCGATGATCCGCATATGGTCGGAGGCCGCCGTGAATGGCCGTTTCGCGCCCCGCGCGGCCGCGGCGCTCGAAGTATAATCGCTCGTCAATGCCGGATCCGCTGCGCCACGAAGGCGATGCGCTCGCGTCGGACACGGGACGCGAAACGCGCATCGAAGAGCTGCTGCTCACCGGTCTCGATCATTATTTCAGCGGCGAGCACGAGCTGGCGATCAGCGTCTGGACGCGGGTGCTCTTCCTCGACCGCAGCCACGCCCGGGCGCGCGCGAACATCGAGCGGGCGCGCGGCGCGATTGCCGAGCGGCACCGCGAAGACGAAGAACTGCTGCAGACCGGTGTCGCCGCGTTCGATCGCGGTGATGCCGTCGATGCACGGCGTCTGCTGACCTCGGCCGTCGAGCGCGGCATCTCCTCGGATGAAGCCATGGCGCTGCTCGATCGCCTCGATCGTCTCGCGCCCGCCGCGGACACATCTGGCGAGTCGGCGCCCGCACGGCGCGAGCGCTGGCCCCCCGCGCCCGTCGCCGACAACCGAACCGGGATTTCGCCCGCCACGTTGTTTCTGGTCCTCGGCATCGGCCTCCTGGCTGGCGCGCTGCTCGTGATCACCTGGAGCGGCCAGGACCTGCCGTGGCGCGCGCCGGCGCCCACGGTCACGCCCGGCGTCACGCACGCATACGAGCCGCTGCCGGTACCCTCACCGGCGGAAGTGGCGCTGACGCGAGCCCGCACCTTCTACGGCAAGGGCCGCGTTCGTGAAGCGCTGGCGGCGCTCGAGGCGATCCGTCCCGGCGATCCGCTGCGCGCGGCCGCCGACCAGCTGCGGATCACCATCCAGCGTCAGCTCCTCGAAACCGCGCGGACGCCGCGCGCCGCCGCCCGTACGCCCGCCGCGACGCGATGAAATGTCCCAAGTGTCAGTACATCAGCTTCGACAGCGGCGAGCGCTGCCGCAATTGCGGCTACGACTTCTCGCTCTCGACCGACCTCGATACCGTCGAACTGCCGATCACGAACGGCACCGAGCCGATCGGTCCGCTCTCTGATTTCTCGCTGAACCAGGCCGATCGTCCGGACGCGGCCGACATCGACGCCGACGACGACACGCCCCCCGCCGCGGCCGCGGCGCAACAGCCGGCGCGGCCGGTCACGGGCAGCTTCGATCTGCCGCTGTTCAAGGACCGCGCGGCCGCGGATGACGCGCCGCTCGTGACTCCCGGCGC
>JABFWM010000608.1 GCA_013362195.1 Acidobacteriota bacterium | reverse complement strand
ACGCCGCGGAGGATCGCCTGCCGTGATTCCTCGCCATACACAATCTGCTTTGCCATGATGCGTTGCTCTCCTTCGCCTTAGCTCTCGAGGATGGCGAGGATTTCTTCCTCGCGCATGATCAGGCGTTCCTCGCCGTCGATCTTGATTTCCTGGCCGGAGTACTTGCCGAACAGCACCGTGTCGCCGACCTTGACGTCGAGCGGGGTCACCTTGCCGTCCTTCTCGGTTTTGCCCTTGCCCACCGCGACCACGCGGCCCTGCTGCGGCTTCTCTTTGGCGGTGTCGGGGATGATGATGCCGCCAACCTTCTGTTCGCCTTCTTCGAGGCGCTCGACGATCACGCGGTCGTGCAGGGGGCGGATCTTCGTGGCGGACTTCGTCGCTGTTGCTGCCATAGCGGTGTCTTCTCCGTATGAAAAATTCCTTGGGGGTGACGTGTCGCGCGCCGGCGGCGGCAGGGAGAGCCGGACCCCACGGCGCGTTAGCACTCAGCCTGATCGACTGCTAAATATATGGGAGCCGTGGAAGCGTGTCAAGCAGTCGAGGCGGGAGACTGCTAAAGCCGAGGTTGGGTCCCCGGGCGGCGGGTCCAGGGACCCGCGATCCGGACGCAGGCCGAGCCGCCAGGCGCTGCAATCAGGCCGTGCGCTTGAGGCGATATTCGCTGATCTTGCGGGCGATGGTGTTGCGATGCACGCCGAGCATCTCGGCGGCGTTGCCGAGATTGCCGTCGGTGCGCTGCAGCGCGCGCGCGATGAACAGCTTCTCGAATTCCTTGCGCGCGTCGTCGTACAGAACCCCCTTGTCGAGCAGTTCTGTCACGAGCTTGTCGAGCTGATCGCGGAGCATCAGGCCGCCGCTCAGACGAGATCGCGGCCGGTCAGCCGGCGAAAGGCTTCGACGTACTTCTCGCGTGTCTTCCGGACGACCTCGTCGGGCAGCGATGGCACGGGCGGCTGCTTGTTCCAGCGGATCTCTTCGAGGTAGTCGCGGACGAATTGTTTGTCGAAACTCGGCTGCCCCTGTCCCGCGACGTACTGATCGCGGGGCCAGAACCGCGATGAGTCCGGCGTCAGCACTTCGTCGATGAGCACGATCTCGTCGTCGCCGATGACGTTCGCCGACGACCCGGCGGTGCCCCGCCGCGCCAGTCCGAACTCGAATTTCGTGTCGGCGATGATGATGCCCTTCGATTCGGCATGCTCGCAGCCGCGCCGATAGATCTCGAGCGTCAGCTGCTTCAGCCGCGTGATCAGGTCCCGTCCGGCGATCGACGCGGCTTCGTCTTCACTGATGTTGACGTCGTGTCCGCTCTCGGCCTTGGTCGCCGGCGTGAAGATGGGCTCCGGCAGACGGTCGGATTCGCGGAGGCCGGAGGGCAGCGTGATCCCGCAGACGCGTCCGCTCTGCTGATACTCCTTCCATCCGGATCCGGACAGATAGCCCCGCGCGACGCACTCGATGGGCACCGGCCGGGTGCGCCGGCAGAGCATTGCGCGTCCCTTCAGCACGTCCTCGTAGCGATGGAGCGCGGCCGGCATCTTCGCGACGTCGGTGGCGATCACGTGATGCGGCACCAGATCGCCCATCCGCTCGAACCAGAACGCGGAGAGCTGCGTGAGCACCTTGCCCTTGTCGGGAATGCCGGAGCCCAGCACGTAATCGAACGCCGAGATGCGATCGGTCGCGACGATCAGCAGATCGTCGCCGACCTGATAGATGTCGCGGACCTTGCCGCGGCCGTGACGTGTGAGCTCTGGAAGATTGGTGTCGAGCAGCGGTGCAGTAGTGAGCACGAATGTCGCCTCGCGGAAGGAGAGAGCTTACTGCAAAGCGCAAAATTCTGTCACTTGCCCGCAGGCGGCCGAACCAGGATGTCGCCGCGTGTCGCGCGCAGCGTCAAGGTCGCGCCGCCGCCGCGAACCGATCCCGATGCGCGCTGTTCGTTCGTGTCCCCGCTCGCGTGTATCGAACCATCGTCGATCGTGATGCGTCCGTCGGTCGCGACCGCGTCCACGGTGTAGCCGGCGGCGGGCGGCGTCACCGTGATGTCCTGCGACGTGCTGTAGATCGTCACCGGCGCGGGCGCGTCGAGCACGATGTCGAGATCGGTGTCGTTGCCGTCGATGCGCGCCTCGGTGCGCAGCCCCGCGATGCGGACGCTGCCGTTGGTGGCGTTCACGCGCAGCGGCGCCTTGAGGTGCCTGATCTGCTCGACGCGCACGTCAGTGTTGCGCGATTCGATCTCGAGCGGTCCGGTGATCGCGCTGAGCGTGAGGTCGCCGCCGTTGCTCTGGACGATGGCCATGCCGGTGACGCGCTGAAGCTTCGTCTCGACGCCGCGCCCGGTCAGCCGGAGCGAGGCGGCGCCATCGACCGCCAGCGGCACACCGCGCAGGTTGAGCGTGACGGGGCCGGCGATATTGGTCAGCGTCGCCGGCCCGCCGGCCGCGGTGCCCTCGACCGCCGCGACGTTGGCGATCGTGAGCCGGCCGGAGCTCGGCTCGAGCCGGACGCGTAGACGCGAGGGCACGCGCACGGTGAGCCAGGCGCGTTGCCGCGCCTGACGCGGGTATTTGATCTCGGCCGCGAGCGACGGGCCGGCCCGATCGATCTTCAACTCCGTCGCTTCGGCGTACTGTCGCGCTTCCTTCGGGTCGTACCCCGTCGAATTGACCTTCATGCCGAACTGGACGTCCGTTCGCGCCTCGCCGATGACCGTGAGCTCCACGCTCCGGACCGTGAGATGCAGCTCTTCGATCGACGCATCGATGGCTTCGGTGCGCGTCGACTCGACGTCCACCTGCGCGCGGTTTCCCTGGACGGCCCGCCGCGCCTGCTGGATGATGCGGCTGACACTGAAGCCCTCAGAGCCGGGCGGTGGCGGCGGGGCGGTGGCATGATAGAGGACGGCGCCGGCCACCACGAATCCGATGACAAGCAGTAACTCGCGCTTACCCATAGACTTGGCGTCACCTCTTTGTTAGAGTTCCGGGGGGTCAGCCGGCCATCCGGATTCTAATCCCGACAATGCGTGCATGCGGTCCCGACTACGAGCCGTCCTCATCCTTTTCTTGACGGTCGGGCTGCTGGCCTACTTCCTGCGCAACGCGGACATGGCCGGCGTCTGGACCGAAACCCGCCGCGCGCGTGCCGATCTCCTGGCGCTCGCCGTCGGCGCGACGCTCATGACCTACGTGCTCCGCTCGATCCGGTGGCAGTATCTCCTGGCGCCGATCGGACCGACCCGGTTCTCGACGGCGTTCGAGACGACGACGATTGGCTTTGCCGCCAGCTTTCTGCTGCCCGCGCGTGCCGGCGAGGTGCTCCGGCCGTATCTGCTCGCCCGCCGCGAGCGGCTGCCGGCCACCGCGTGTTTCGCGACGATCATCCTGGAGCGCCTGCTGGATCTCGTGACCGTGCTGCTGCTCTTCGGCACGTTCGTCGTGTTCGTCGACCCCGCGTCGATCGCGGGAGATCCGGCGTTGTACGCGCGCGTCAAGGCGGGGGGCCTCGCGGCCGGCGCCGCCTCGATCGTCGGCCTGGTCGTGCTCTTCGCGCTGGCCGGCCATCCCGAGCGCCTCGGACGCGCCGCGCTGCGCATCGAGCGGGTGCTGCCGGCGCGGCTCGCGCACGCCGTCGCGCGCTTCGTGGAGACGTTCGCCCAAGGCCTGGCGGTGATGCGGCAACCGGCGCGGCTGCTCGGGTCGCTCGTGCTCTCGTTTCCGCTGTGGCTGTCGATTGCGGCGGGGATCTGGCTGACGTCGCGCGCGTTTCATATGACGTTCGGCTATCTGGGATCGTTCCTCGTCATGACGCTGCTCGTGGTCGGCGTCGCGATGCCGACGCCGGGGGCGATCGGCGGATTTCACGCGATGTATCAGATCACGGTGACCACCTTCTTCGCCGTGCCGACCGACCGCGCCGTCGGCGCGGCGATCGTGCTGCACGCGATCTCGTTCGTCCCCGTCACGCTGCTCGGGCTCGCGTTCATGGCCCGCGAGGGCCTCAGTCTCACGCGCATGCGCGAGATGGCGGAAGAGACGGTCAGCTGATGAAGTGTCCGTACTGCTCCCACCTCGGCGACAAGGTCGTCGACTCGCGCGAGAGCAAGGAAGGCGAAGTGATCCGCCGCCGGCGGGAGTGCCTCGGGTGCGGCCGCCGCTTCACCAGCTACGAACGGATCGACGAGATCCCGTACATGGTGATCAAGAAGGACGGGAGCCGCGAGCGCTTCGAGCGGCAGAAGCTCGTCGCCGGCCTGCTGAAGGCCTGCGAGAAGCGGCCGGTCAGCATGGCGTCGATCGAGAAGATTGCCGATCGCGTCGAGTCGGCGCTGCAGGACAAGCCCGAAAAGGAAATCAGCACCGAGGAAATCGGCGCGTTCGTGATGAACGAGCTGCGGCGGCTGGATAAAGTCGCGTACGTGCGGTTCGCCTCCGTGTACCGTCACTTCCGCGACATCGGCGAGTTCATGACGGAGCTGAAGGACCTGCTGAATACGAAGGAATGAGCACTGTCAGGGACTCGAGCGTGCGTCCCACGCTCCCGCCCCGCTCCCCGGCGCCGCCCCCTGAACGGCGGCCGTTTCGCGACAATCCGCGGCTGATCCTCGCGGGCATCGTGCTGCTGCTCGTCAGCCTGATCGCGATGATCTCGCTCGCGGACCGCTCCACGCAGCTCAATCCCGACTTTCTCAGCGAGGTCGTGCTGTATGCGCTGACCATTGCCGACGCGACGATGCTGCTGGCGCTGGTGTTCGTGCTGGCGCGCAACGTCGTCAAACTCATCGTCGAGCGCCGCCGCGGGCTGCCGTTCTCGCGCTTCCGGCTGAAACTCGTCGCCGCGCTGCTCGGGCTGACGATCGTGCCGTCGGTGCTGGTGCTGCTGGTCGGCAGCGAATTGATCCGCAAGACCACGGACCGCTGGTTCAGCCAGCCGGTCTCCGACGTTCTCACCTCCGGGTATGCGATCGCGGGGTCGTTCTACCGGGATCGCGAGGCCGCCGCGGCGAGCCAGGCGGCGCAGATTGCCAAGACGCTGCCGATCGACGCGCTGAACA
>JABFWM010000216.1 GCA_013362195.1 Acidobacteriota bacterium | reverse complement strand
GTAGGGCGGCTGATCCCCCTCGTCGTACACGCGCGGCACGAGGCCGCAGGCTTCGGCAAGCCGCTGCTGCAGGCGGGCGCCGGTGCGCTCCGCCTCGAGAATGTCGCGCGCGTCACGATCGACGCCGAGCGGCACGAGCTTGAGCGCGACCTTCTTTCCGTCGCGCGTGTCGTCCGCGAGAAACACCGCGGCCATGCCGCCGCGGCCGATTTCCCGGCTGATCTCGAACGGACCGACGCGCTGAAACACCGTCGTCATCATCGTCCTCGTCCCGGTCCGCGCTGAGGTGCCCGCCCCGGCGCCGCCGGACGCTCCGGCGCGTTGACGAACCAGTTGTCGCGATTGATGTCGATCGACGGAGGCAGCGCGAGCGAATCCGGCCGGACGCCTTCGAACGTGTTGCCCACGATCACCGGCCGCGCCCCCGGCTCGACGAGCAGCGTGCCCGGCGCGCGCTGCGACGACGCGTTGCGGACGAACACATTGCGCGCCAGCCGGGGCGTGGCGCCGCCGCGGATGATTGCGGCCGCGCCGGGATTGTCGTGCAGGTAGGTCCCCGTCAGCGACCCGCTTCCACCCGTCGCATACTCAATCGCGGCGGTGTGGGCGCCGGTGATTTCGATGTCCGACAGTTCGACGCTGGCGTTCCGAATCATCACACCGGTGCCGAGCGGCGTCGCGGCATCGCCGACGATGCGGAACCCGGAGAGCGCGGCGCTGCTTATCTCGGCGCCGACAACGGCCGCATCGGTTTCCGACGCATCCCCGGGCAGACGGATCGAGGCGCCGCCGGCGACGCGGCTGAGCAGATGCACGCCGTCCTTCAGGCGCACGCGTTCGCGATATTCACCCGGATCGACGACGACTTCGGACCCCGGCGGCGCGGCCTGGAGCGCCGCCGCGATCGACTGGCCGGACCGCACCGTGATCCTCGATGGCGACGTCAGGCGCGTCCGCAGGACATCGGGCAACCGCAGGCGGTCCCACTGCAGGTACGCCGCGGTCGCGGCCACGGCAACGAGCAACGCGATCAACGCGGCGGTTCGCCATCGGTGGGACTCGCGCGGCGCCGCAGCCACGATGGCGTCGTCGTCGAGCGGCGGCCGGCGCGGACGCAGATCGCGCGTGTCCTCTCCTTGCGCAAACCGCGGCCCCTCCACATAGACGACGGTCACGTTGTCTTTGCCGCCGGCGTCGTTGGCCGCGTCGATCAGTCCGCGCACCACTTCGAACGGGTGCCCGGCGAAGATGCGAACGATGTCGACGATCGCGGTCGCGGTCACGAGATCCGTCAGGCCGTCGCTGCAGAGGAGCAGCGCCGCGTCGGGCTCGAACGGCACCCGGAAGATGTCGATGAATTGCGGGTCGTCGGGATCGTGACGCTCCGATCCGACGTCGCGGTAGACCTCGTTCCGCCGCGGGTGCGCCATCGCGTCGCGCTCGGGCAGCTCGCCGGAGTCCTCGCGCTCGCCGACCGGCGAATGGTCGCGCGTCAGCTTCGTCAGGCCGCCGCCGCGCAGCTTGTAGAGCCTCGTGTCGCCGACGTGGCCGACCACGACGTCGCCGTTGCTGATGACGGCAATCGTCAGCACACAGGCCATGCCGCGCCACTCCGGCCGGAGCGACGCCAGGCGATGGATCTCGTTGTTCGCGAGCGCAATCGCTTCCCGGACGCGGTCTTCAATCGTGCCGGTCTCGCGTTCGAGGCGCGATCGCACGATCCCGAGCGCGGTGTCCGCGGCCTTCTCGCCGGCCGCCTGCCCGCCGACGCCGTCGATGACGACGAAAATCCCGCGGCCCGCGTCGAAGTGACAGCGGTCCTCGTTGATCGGACGTTTCAGCCCGGGATGGCTCTCGCCCGCGGCTTTCAGCGCGCTGCTGACCTGCACGGCGTTATCCACGGTTGGTGAGCGCGGCAAGGGCGAGCGAAGCCGCCACCGCGAACAACGCGGCAAGTACGACGAACCGTCCCAGCAGCAGCCAGGTCATCGGCGAAGGATCTCGAACTCGAGGTAAATCGTGTCGGCCAGCCCGATTCGCGCGCCGCTGGCCAGCGGCGTCTCGACGCCGTTCTCCTTTTTCGTGCCGTCGGCCACGTCGTAGCCTCGCGGCAGCCGTACGCCGTTCACGGTCGTCCCCAGCGTGCTCAGGTCGACGATGAAGAACGCGCCGCGCGCCGGATCGCGGCGAATCCGCGCGTGCTCACGCGACACGTCGACGGAGGCGTCGATCCGCACGTCGGCGCGATAGGCGATCCCGCCGCGGCCGATCGTCACCGAGTCGCGCACGATATCAAAGGTGTGCGCGCCGCCGTTGTCCTGGTACGTCAGCTTCGCGAACGCCCGATCCGCGGCGGGCTGGGTACGGGTCACGGTCTCTTCCCGCTTCGTCGTCCGATCGCCGCTATGAACGGTCGTGATCCGCCGCGTCCGCTGGCCGGCGCCCGGTTCCTCGGCCGACGAGGGCAGCACCAGCTCGGAGTGGATCAGGATGTCGCCCGGCGCGAGCTCGCCGTCGTGGTCCGGCAGGAACTCGATCTGCCATTCGCGCGCGGCGTTCTCGACCGGCGGCGCCGTCCCGACGATCAGATCCAGATATCGGCGGTACGCGGGACGGCTATTCAGTTTCTCCAGGGCTTCGCCAAGCGCCCGCGTCGTCTGCTCCTGCAGCACCGGAATGATGCCTTCGACGCGCGCATATTCGTCCGGATGGAGGTAGACCACGTAGCGGCCGGGCGCGAGCGTCGAGTACTTGAGCGGCTCGAGGTTCGCCCGCATGCTGTTGATGACAGCGTCGATGAGATCGCGCGCAGGACGATGCGCACCGGACGAGGTCCGCGATTCCGATGGAGAGGCCATGGCCCATGGGATATTTACGCAGGCGGGCGTCACAAGTTGCGTGAAGAGCGCCCGGCACCCGCGTCGCGGTGCGTCTTGGCGATCGCGTGGTCGAGTTGGTATGTTTGGGGTTCGACCAACTGCCGGAAGTCGGGGCCGAGGTAGCTCAGTTGGTAGAGCACAGCACTGAAAATGCTGGTGTCACTGGTTCGATTCCAGTCCTCGGCACCAACCTTCACTTGCCAACGGTCGCGAGAGCGGCGGGTTGGCAAGCCACGCAAAGGTTTGTGGGCCACTCCGAAGCGGTCACCCACTCCAGAAGTACCCTCTCCCCTGATTCCAATTGACGGCGTAGGTGAGTCGGCCGTCGCGGCCGTGATAGACGCGCAATGCCGTCGCCTTCAGCTGCCCCGGATCCATCGGCGAGCGCAAGACCCGCGGCCACCATTCGAGGCGTCCCGGCGGGGTGCACTCCGGCGGCTGCCCCGTGATTTCCGCGGCGAGCAGCGCGCGCACCGCATCGGCGTCGGCAGGCGGAAAGCTGAAGAGACCCCAGCGCTGATCCCGGCCGCGATGCGCTTCGCGCAAGTCGGTCGCCGACGCCGGCAGCCCTTCGGGGATCCAGCCGCTCTGCACCGCACCGGCGGCGCGCGCCTCGGCGAGCGTCGCGTACACGCCGGTGCGCGTCTCGATCCCGGTGCACGCCGTCGCCGCCGCCACCACGGCGCTGACGGCGACTCGCGCAAGACACGCGGGCACGGGCGCCCTCACGCGCACCGCTCCCACGTCAACTCGTGGCGAACGACGCCGTCGCCCTTCTCCACCTTCGCCTGCAGGACGAGGCGATCCCCGTCGAAGCGGAGCGCCCGGATCTGATTGCCCCCCACCCACCCCGGGTTGAGCGACCCCTCCACGCGATGCACGACCGACCGGCCGTCGTTCGCCACCTGGTAGGTGCCGAAGTAGGCGATGTATCCGAGATACGCGGTGCGCACCTGTTGCGCCCGCCCTTCGCCGTTGGTCACCGGCGCGCGGTCCGGGCGCATCACCTGCCCGCTCATGTTGCCGAGGGCGTCGTATGTCAGGCGGCCGACCGCGTCGCCGTAGGGACGGCCCCGTTCTGCGCCGTCGTCGAGGGTCTCGTAGGAGACGAGCCTCCACGTTCCGACCAGGCGTGCCGCGATCGCCGCGCTCATCGCCGCACCACCGACGGCGGCTGAATCCACTCGGCATAGAGGTCGGGACGCCGATCCCGCAGGAACAGGCGGCGCGCGTGCGACGCGGCGGTCGTCGACAGATCGACGTCGGCGTAGAGAATCGCGTCCTGCGCGGCCGCGGCGCGGGCGATGACCCGCCCGTTCGGCGCGCAGACGAACGATTCGCCGCCGAACGTCAGACACTCCTCCTGGCCGACCCGATTGCAGAGCGCGGTGTAATAGCCGTTCTGGAAGGCGGCCACCTGCAACTCCGCTTCGTAAAGGCCCTCGGGCCACTCGCCCACCGCCCCGGCCTGCGGCACGACGACGAGATCGGCGGCGGCGATTGCCAGCGCGCGCATGTACTCCGGATAGTGCCGGTCGTAGCAGATGGCCACGCCGATGCGTCCGTGCGCGGTGTCGTACACCGGCGCGCCGGTGTCGCCCGGCGTGTAGTAGCCCTGCTCGTGAAAACACGCGTAGTCGGTGATGTGGATCATCCGCGTGCGCCCGAGCAGCCGGCCGTCGGCGTCGATCACCGGGGAGCAATCGAACGCGCGGAGGCCGTCACGCTCGTACACGTTCAGCACGATGACCAGGCCGTGGCGCCGGGCCCGCTCGCTGAACGCCTCGGTCGTGGGACCGGGAACAGTTTCGGCGAGCGACGCCGGGTTCCCGATCGCCGGACGTTGCGGATGAAACGGTTCGAAGGTGAGCTCGGCGAAGGCGACGACCGACGCACCGCGGCCGGCCGCCTCGTCGACGGCCGCGAGGCCGCGCCGGATGTTGTCAGACCGATCGGGGGTGGCGTGCTGCTGAACGAGCGCGATCTTCACGCGGAAGATCGTACTTCAATCGCGCTCGGTGGAAATGACGATCCAGTGGGCGGTCTTGCTGCCGTTCGTCTGCGTGAACCGCACCTTGGCGCGGCGCCCCTTCTGGGCCGCGAGCTCGGCGGCCGGCAGCGTGCGCGAGCCAAGACGGACGACGGCATCGGCGGCGAGCACGAAGCTGACGCGCGCGTCCTTGGTGCGCAGCACCAGCCGGCGGGCCGCCTGTTC
>JABFWM010000338.1 GCA_013362195.1 Acidobacteriota bacterium | reverse complement strand
TCGCGCTCGTGGGTGACCAGCACGGTGGTGGCGCGGAACGCCTCGAGGACGCGCGGCAGGTCGTCGAGGAGGCGGCGCGAGGTCGGCGGATCGAGGCCCGACAGCGGTTCGTCGAGGAGCACCAGCGGCGCGCGCAGACACAGCGCCCGCGCCAGACCGGCGCGCCGCGCTTCACCGCCTGACAGCCGATCCGCGCGGCGATCGAGGAGGTGGGCAATGCCCAGCAGATCCGCCGCGTCCTCCAGGCGCGCGCGCCGCTCGGCGCGGGGCAGTCGCTGCATGCGCAGCCCGAGCTCGAGATTGTCGCGGAGCGGCTGGCGGAGGAACACGTCCTCCTGAAAGAGCAGCGCGACGCGCGGCCGCCCGCGCCCGCCGCGAATGGGCGCGGCGCCGGCCAGGATCCTCCCCGTCGACGGCGCGTCGAGGCCGGCAATCGCACGCAGCAGGCTCGTCTTGCCGGCGCCGTTCGGACCCAGGATCGCCGTCGTCCGCCCGCCGCGGATGGTCAGTGAGGGGATGTCCAGGACGACGCGGCCGTGACGCAGCAGGCGCACGTCTTCGACGGCAATGTCCATCAAGGGCGATGGCGCTGCTGAACGATGGTGAGCGCAAGATTCACGGCGAAGGACAGCGCGAGCAGCAGGATGCCCAGGGCGAGCGCGCGCTCGACCTCGCCGCGGCTCGTCTCCGTCACGATCGCGGTGGTCAGCACCCGCGTGCTGCGTTCGAGATTGCCGCCGACGATCATCGACGCCCCCACCTCGGACACGATCCCGCCGAACGCCGCCATGACGGCGACGAGCAGCCCGAGCCGCGCTTCACGCGCCAGCAGCCACATCGTTCGAACGGGTCCCGCGCCGAGTACGGCGAGCAGATCGGGAAGCCGCGGCGGCAGCGCCTGCATCGCCGCCGCCGTGAAGCCGACGACGATCGGCGTCGCAATCAGGCACTGCGCCAGCACCATCGCCCGCTTGGTGTAAATCAGATCGAGGCCGCCGAACGGCCCGCTGCGCACCAGCAGCAGCCACACGATCAGCCCGACGACGACCGGCGGCATTCCCATCGCCGTGTTGACGAATCCGAGCACGACGAGGCGGCCGCGGAACATGGTGCGCGCGAGCGCGTAGCCGAGCGGAACGCCAATCGCGACGGCGAGCAGCGTGGCGGTCCCCGACACGACCATCGTCCGGATCGCAATCACGCGGACGGCGGCGTCGGGGCCGAAGAGCTCTGCGCCGGTTTCGAGCAGCCGGCGCAGCCAATCAGCCACCGCTCGTCCTCTTGTCGGCGAGCGCGTCGGGAAAGAAGAGCGGCTGGCCGAATTCGTGGCGCTTGAACTCGCCGATCGCCCGCTGCGTCTCTGGCGAGACGAGGAACTCCACGAACCGTCGGGCGCCTGCCGCGTTGACGCGAGGGTGGCGTTCAGGGTTCACGACGTACGCGTGGTAGATGTTGGCGAGGCGCGCGTCGCCCTGGAACACGATCGTCAGGCCGAGCCGCTGCCGCAGCGCGAGATAGGTGCCGCGGTCGGTCAACGTGTAGGCGTGCTTCTGGTCGGCGACGTTGAGCGTGGCTCCCATGCCCTGCCCGGTCTCTTCGCGCGCGCGCATCGCGCGCGGATCCACGCCTGCGGCCGACCACAGGGCGAGCTCCTGCTTGTGCGTGCCCGAGTCGTCTCCGCGCGAGATGAACACGCCGCGCTCGGCAATCGCGCGCATCACGGCGCCCATATCAGGCTGCCGTCCTGCACCCGCCGGATCGTCTGGCGGCCCCACGATCACGAAGTCGTTGTGCATGATCTGACGGCCTTCCACCAGATCGCCCGACTGCACGTAGGGCTGCTCCGCCTGAGGCGCGTGCACGAGGACCGCGTCGGCATCGCCGGTCGACGCCATCCGCAGCGCCGCGCCGGTGCCGACCGCGATCACTTTCACCGCGATGCCGGTTGCCTGTTCAAAACGCGGGACGAGGTCGTCGAGCAGGCCGCTGTCCTGGGTGCTGGTGGTCGTCGCAAGAATGATCGATCGCTCGTCGACGACGGATCCGGCGCCGACGGCAGAAGCCAGCATCGCGGCGACGAGCAGGACGCGGGTCGCGATCGCGCGTGTCACGGCGCCTCCTTTCTGGAATCTAGAACACCAGCACCAGCGAGAGACGGAACTCGTCGTTGGTGATCTCCGGCGTCTCGCGTTTGTGCGTGAAATCCGCCTGCGCCTTCTGGGCGTGCCCCTTCAGGTAATACGCGGCGCCACCGGTGGTCCGCGTGATGTCGAGATGCCGCGCGCCACGTTCGTCGGTCCAGTCCTCCTGCCGGACGGCGAACTGCACGCGCCCCGGCCCGACGCGACCCGGCAGCAGGTACGCGGCCTGTGCGTAGTAGCCCTGCTGGGTGCGTTGCGCCAGTCCGGCGTCGAGATAGTCGTCGCTGCGGTGAAACCAGGCCCCATCGATCGTGACGGCAGCACTTCGCGCCAGCGGCTGCTCGAAGAAGCCTTCGACGGCGTAGGCGCGGTAGTCACGCGGACGGGCCTGGAAGGCCGATTGGTCGCGGAGGTCCAGACGATGGTTCTGCACGTCCACGTTGCCGGCAATCTGCAGCACGCGCGTGGAGCCGAGATACGTTCCCGTGTAGCCGACGCCGGTTTCCTTCGCGAACCAGTTGTAGGCGAGGCGCGTCGACATGCGCACGCTGCTGCGAGTATTTCGCGCCTCCTGATCGGAGCCGTCGAAGAACGCCGCCCGATACTGGAAGCGATCGGCGTTGCCCCAGGCCATGAATCCAAGATCGCGCGATCCTTCGCGCGCCGGGCGCAGTGACGGCAGCGTGCCGCGATCGACGAGCAGCTGGTTGAACCCCGACTCGAGATTGATGCGGAGGAAGGGAACCTTGAACTGGCCGGCGGTGAGCTGCAGGGCGTGGTTCGCCCGGTAGGTGACGTACGCGTCCTTGATGCGTATGGAGCCGTCGGGCGTCAGCACCTTGGCGCCGAGGTTGTCTTCGCCGAGCTGGAGGGAGAAGCTGATCGCCTTGACCGGCGTTCCCTGAATGACGAGGCGGGCGCGTCGCACCAGGAAATCCGTAATCGTACCGGTCTGGTCGGCGACGCTCTGCCGGCCACTGACGTCCGCCCAGACCATCAGGCGCGCTTCGATCTGGTACTTCGCCTGATCCTGGGCGGCGGCCGCCAAGGGGAACGCCAGCCCCAGGATGACGAACGCGCCCGCGCAAGATACCGCCCTCATGCACCCTCGCTCGCATATGCTCTGTCGAGCATAATGGGCGATGCTACGGGAGCGCAGACACCGCGTCAAGGACAAGCCTCGCCGGGATCACCGGCCGAAGACGCGCTCGAACCGGGCCCTGACCAGATCCTCCAGCGGATCGCGGAAACGCCGGTAGGCCTCGGCGAAGCGCTTCCCCTCGCGCGTCAGCTGCAGGCGGGTGCGTCCGCCGTCGCCGCTGTGCTCGAGGAAAGCAAAGCCGGCCGCCGTATCCAGCTCGCGCAACAACCCCCACGCGTACCGGTAGGACATGCCCATGCTCCGGGCCGCACGCTGAAGGGATCCGAGGCGATCCACGGCGTCGAGGAGATCGGCCTTGCCGCTGCCGAACAGGGTGCGCGGCCCCAGCGTCAACCAGATCTTCGCTTTGACGCCGAGCTTTTTCGGACGACGCACGCGGCTGGTGCGCCGATCGCGTTGCGCGCGGCGGTCCGGCCGGCGCGTAGGTGTCCGCTTGCCGTGCGGCTCACGACCGGCATTTGTCATTGCCGCAGCGCCAGCATCACCGTGTTCGACTCGCAGCCGGCGGGCGAAAGAGAACGTCGCATGTCGTCTCCTTCAGCGTGGGCGGACGATCCGTCGATCGACGTCGGACGACGCGCGACGGCCGGCGAGAGTATAGCGGAGACGCGCCACGCGCCGCGGTGGAGTGAGCCGCGCCCGAATGGTAGACTGCGCGGCCATGAGAATCCTGCTGATCGTGCTCGCGATGTTCTTCGCTCAAGCCGGCTCCCCATCGGTCGAGCCGGGGTTCACCAGCCTCTTCAACGGGACCGACCTGACCGGGTGGAAGATCGCCGGTCCACCGGAATCCTTCAGCGTCAAGGACGGCGCGATCGTCGCGAACGGCGCGGCCAGCCATGCCTACTACGACGGGCCGTTCCGCAGCCACAGCTTCCGCAACTTCGAACTGAAGGTCGACGTCATGACCCGCCAGGGATCGAACGGCGGCGTCTACGTGCTGACCGAGTATCAGGACGTGCGGTTTCCGCAGAAGGGGTTCGAGATTCAGGTGAACAACTCGCACACCGATCGAATCCGGACGGGGAGCCTGTACCACGTGGTCGACAACCTCGATGACTCGCCGGCCAGAGACGACGAGTGGTTCACCGAGACGATCACGGTGCAGGGCGACACGATTCGCGTGAAGGTGAACGACAAGCAGGTCGTCGACTGGACGCAGCCGGGCGACTGGACCGGCGGCCGCGAAGGCGCCGGGCGCAAGATCACGGGACCCGGAACGATCGCCCTGCAGGCGCACGATCCGAAGAGCACGGTGTACTACAAGAACATCCGCATCAAGCCGCTCGACTGAGCGCTTTCGCTTCGCGCTGCGTGTCGCGGGCATCCGGGGCCGCGCCGCAGGATCACTCGGGCGCGGCGCCGTTCACGATCGACGCGCGCGCCACGATTTCCTGCCACTCGCGAACGCGCGTCGGCTGCTGCAGCTCGTCGCGCCGTCCCGGCTCGACGATGAAGGTCACTTCGATGCGCGGCATCGCGAGCGTGTCGAGCAGATCCGCTCGCGTGTCGCGGTCGTACACCCAGGTATGGAACTCGGTGGTGGTGAACGCGTCGTTCGGAAGCGAAACGCGGCCGGGCGTCGTCATTTCCGGCGCGCTCTTCACGGGGCCCATCGTCTGCTGCTGCAATGACGGGCGCCCGAAGACGACGAGCACCAGTCCCCTCGCGGTCCTCGATCCGGCCGTCTTTCCGAGCTGGAGCTGCACGTCGGCGCTACGGATCCGCGCCTCGACGAGCTCCTTGAACTCGTTCCTGGTGGTCGCCGGTGTCGGATCCCTGCGAGCCCAGTACTTA
>JABFWM010000269.1 GCA_013362195.1 Acidobacteriota bacterium | reverse complement strand
TGCGCCGGCACCGGCGATGCCCGCCGCCGGCGCCGCCCCCGCGGGTCCGCCGGCCCGCAGCGGACGGCCGAATCCCACCGCGACGCTCTACGGCGTCGTGTGCGCGGGATGCCACGGCACCGCCGTCTCCGCGGGTCCCCGGGCGCCCAGCCTGTTCGACGATCAATGGGCGCACGGCGGCAACGATGACGCGATCCTCACGAGCATCCGCGACGGCTTCCCCGCTGCCGGCATGCCGCCGTTCAAAGCGTCGATGACCGATCAGGAGATCTGGCAGATGGTCGCCTATCTGCGCAACCAGGCGGCGGCGCTGAAAGAGAAACCGCAGTACGTGCCCGACCCTGACGGGCAGATCGTCAAGTCCGAGAAGCAGACGTTCAAGGTGGAGATCGTCGCCCGCAATCTCGAGACGCCGTGGGGCCTCGCCTTCCTTCCCGACGGACGGCTGCTGATCACCGAACGCCCCGGCACGCTGCGGATCGTCGACAAGCGTCTGAAAATGTCCGACCCCGTCAAAGGACTTCCCAAGGTGTGGGAGAAGCAGGACGGCGGGTTGTTCGACGTCGAGGTGCATCCCAACTACGCCCGGAACGGCTGGATCTATCTCTCGTACTCCGAGACGCTGCCCGGCTACGTCGCGCCGCCGCCTCCCGCGCCGGCCGACACGACGACGACGGCGCCAGCTACCACCAACACGCCGACACCGCCGCAGGGCGGCGGCCGTGGACGCGGCGGGCCGCCCGATCCGCCGTCGATGACCGTGATCGTCCGCGGCCGCATCAACAACCGGAACGAGTGGGTCGATCAGCAGGTCCTCTTCCGCGCGCCTGCCGCGATCTACAACTCCAGCAACGCGCACTACGGCTCGCGGTTCATCTTCGACAGGGAGAACCACCTGTTCTTCTCCATCGGCGAGAAGCAGCAGATGATGGACGCGCAGGATCTGGGCAAGCCCACCGGCAAGATTCACCGCGTCAACGACGACGGCTCGATCCCGAAGGACAATCCGTTCGTCGGCAAGGCCGGGGCGGTCGAGAGCATCTGGAGCTACGGCCACCGCAATCCGCAGGGCCTCGCATGGGATCCCGTCAGCGGCACGCTGTGGGAATCGGAGCACGGGCCGCAGGGCGGCGACGAGATCAACGTCATCGAGAAGGGCCGCAACTACGGATGGGGCGTGATCACCATGGGCCTCCAGCAGGGGATCACGAAGCGATCGGAGCCGGGGATGGAGCAGCCGATCGTCTATTACACGCCGACGATTGCGCCGAGCGGTATCGCGTTCTACACCGGCGACCGGTATCCGGCCTGGAAGAACAACCTGTTCGTCAGCGCGCTCGCCGGACAGCAGCTCCGCCGCCTCGAGATCTCGGGCGGCACGGTCACGCATCAGGAAGCCGTCTTCAACCAGTTCGGCCGCGTCCACGACGTCATCGTCGGGCCCGATGGTCTGCTCTACGTCACCCTGCAGCTGCCGGGACAGGTCCTGTCGCAGTCGACGCCCGGCATGGTCGCCCGGCTGGTTCCCGTCCAGCAGTGATGCATCGATGATCCGTGTACCCCGAACGCTGGCATGTGCGGTGGCGGCGCTGTGCATCGCGTTGCCCGGCACGATCGACGCCGTGCAGAAACGCGTCCCCTGGCCGCCCGCGGTGCGCAAGACTCCGGACAAGGCGCCGGTGCTCACGCCCGCGCAGGAGAAGGACACGATCGTGGTCCCGCCCGGCTACCACGTGGAGCTCGTCGCGGCCGAACCGCTCGTCGTCGATCCGATCGGGATCGACTTCGACGCCGACGGGCGGATGTGGGTGCTCGAGATGCCGGGCTTCATGCCCGACACCTCCGGAAGGGATTCGCGCGAACCCGTCAACGACGTCGCGGTGCTCGAAGACACCAACGGCGACGGCGTCATGGACAAGCGGACGGTGTTTGCCGACGGTCTCGTCCTGCCGCGCGCGTTGAAGACGCTCGATGGGCGCGCCGCGCTCGTCGGCGAGCCGCCCAATCTGTGGCTCATGACAGACACCGACGGCGACCTGAAGGCCGACACGAAGGCGCTCGTCGACGGCACCTATGGGCGCGCCGAAGGCAACATCGAGCACAACGCCAACAGTCTCCTCTGGGCGCTCGACAACATCATCTACACGTCCGAGCACGATTGGCATCTCGGCCGGACGAACGGCGCCTTCACGGTGATTCCGACGCTCAGCCGCGGCCAGTGGGGCGCCGGGCAGGACGATGCCGGACGCGTCTACCGGAATTTCAACGACGCGCCGCTGTTCGTCGACTACCTCGCGCCGAAGTACTACATGCGCAATCCCAGTCTCGTGCGCACGCGCGGTCTGTACGACCCGCTGATCACGCGCGAGGACTCGATCGTGTGGCCGGTCCGCGCGACGCGCGGCGTGAATCGCGGGTATCGCGATCAGTTCTTTCGCGCCGACGACTCGAGCGTGACGATCCAGGGATCCGGCACGCCGGTGATCTTCCGCGGCGATCGATTGCCGAAAGAGCTGCAGGGACAGGCCTTCATCACCGACTCTCCCACCAACCTGGTCCACGCCTATCGGCTCGTCGACGACGGGACCGGACGGTTGCACGCGGAGGACTTCTATAAGAAAGGAGAGATCTTCGCGTCGTGGGACGAGCGATGCCGGCCGGTGAGTCTCGCCTCGGCGCCCGACGGCACGCTCTTCATCGTCGACATGTATCGCGGCGTCGTGCAGGACGGCGCGTTCTGGACCGATTTCCTGCGCGACTACATCAAGTCGCGCGATCTGGAATTGCCGGTGAAGCGCGGACGCATCTGGCGGCTGGTGCACGATGGGATGCGGCCCGGCGCGGCGCCGAAGCTCTCGTCCGCGACGCCCGAACAGCTGGTGCGGACGCTGTCGCACCCGAACGGCTGGTGGCGCGACACCGCGCAGCAGCTGCTCGTTCAGCGCGCCCCGTCGTCGGTCGCGCCGTCGCTGCGGCAGCTCGCGGGCGCCGCCGCCGACTGGCGCACGCGCCTGCACGCGCTCTGGACGCTGGACGGCCTCGGCGCGCTGCAACCCGCGCAGGTCGTGCGCGCGCTTGGCGACAAGGCGCCGGAAGTCCGGGCCACGGCATTGCGCCTGTCGGAACGCTGGCTGTCGGAAGCGGACACTCCCCTTGACGCGGCCATACTGAAGCTCGCCGACGACGTCAGTTGGACGGTGCGGCGGCAGCTCGCGGCGACGATCGGCGAACTGCCGCAGGCCGCACGCGTCGCGGCGGCGAAGACCATGATCGCCCGCTACGGGGACGATCCGGTCCTCGTCGATGCCGCGGTCTCGGGGTTGCGAGGGAACGAAGCGGAGGTGCTCGACGCGCTCGTCGGCGGGGCGACGGCGCAGCAGGCCGACGCGGTGAGGATCCTGGCCGCAACGATGGCGCGGAGCGGCGACGCCGCGGCGGTGCAGTCGCTGATCGCGCGCGCGACCGACGGCTCCGGCGTGGCATGGCAGCGGCTCGCGGTGCTGCAGGGGATCGATCTCGGGCTGCCGACTGCGGGCGGCGGCCGTGGACGCGGCGGCGCGGGACGGGGACGCGGCGCGGCGCCGCCGCGTGCGGTCTCGCTCGCCGCAGAACCGGTCGCGCTGACGAAGCTCGCGTCGACCGATAGCGACCTCGGGAAGCTTGCCGCGGGCATCGTCGGCAAACTCGAATGGACCGGAAAGCCGACGCCCCTGAACACGGCGCCGCCGCTCACCGCCGAGCAGCAGCAGCGATTCACGGCCGGCGGCGAGTTGTACAAGAACATTTGCCTGGGCTGCCATCAGGCGGACGGCCGCGGCCGTGACAAGCTGGCCCCGAGCCTCGTCGACTCGAAGTACGTCACGGCGCCCGATGCCGGCGCCGCTGCGCGCATCCTGCTCGGCGGCAAGGAAGGACAGATCGGCCTGATGCCGCCGCTCGCGGGCGCGCTCAACGACGAGCAGATCGCAGCGCTCCTGACCTACGTGCGGCGCGAATGGGGCCACACCGCGTCTGCCGTTGCGACGGAAGATGTGCGTGAAATCCGCGGTCTGACGAAGACACGCACGCGGCCGTGGACCGACGCGGAGTTGTCGACGAGTCGCGGCCGCGGCGGACAGTGAAGGGCTCAGGGCTCACGGCTCAGGGGGTGGGAATGAAGACGAGACGCTTGACGCTGATAGCCACTGCAATCGTCGCGACGTCCCTCGCCAGTCTCGTCGCGCAATCGCCGAACGATAAGGCGCTGCGGATTTACGTCGTCGACACCGAAGGCGGCAAGGCGGCGCTCTTCGTTTCCCCGTCGGGTGAGGCCGCGCTCGTCGACAGCGGCAATCCCGGCGGACGCGACACCGAGCGCATCATGGCCGCGATCAACGACGCCGGCGTGAAGCAGATCGACTATCTGATCAGCACGCACTATCACGTCGATCACATCGGCGGCATGCAGGAACTCGCCGCGAAGATTCCCATCACGCACTTCGCGGATCACGGGCCCAACATCGAGGAGCACGAGCAGGTGCAGGGCTTCCAGCAGGCGTATGCGGCCCTCTACGGCAAGGCGCAACACCTCGTCG
Organism: Acidobacteriota bacterium; assembly: GCA_013362195.1. GTDB lineage: Bacteria > Acidobacteriota > Vicinamibacteria > Vicinamibacterales > 2-12-FULL-66-21 > QHWT01. Next base: position 527 of record JABFWM010000269.1, on the reverse strand, counting down.
TCAAGCCGGGCGACCGCATCCCGATCGCCGGCCTCGACTGGCGCATCGTGACCGCGGGCGGGCAAGTACTGAAGACGCCGCTCCCGGGCGGCGGCACGCCAAACCCGGCGTGCGCGACGTATACGCCGCAGGATCCGAATCCTGCGGACGAGAACTCTCAGTCGGTCGGGAGCGTCATCACCTTCGGCCGGTTCCGCGCCATCGATCTCGGCGACCTGCTCTGGTACAACGAGCACGAGTTGATGTGCCCGAACAATCCGATCGGCACGGTCGATCTGTATCTGGTCACGCACCACGGGCTCGATCGATCGAATGCCCCGGTCGTCGTGCACGGTGTGCAGCCGCGCGTCGCGGTGATGCAGAACGGCACGCGCAAAGGCGCGGGCGCGCAGGCGATGATGACGATGCGGACGTCGCCGGGGCTCGAGGACATCTGGCAGCTGCACTGGTCGTACGGCGCCGGCATCGAACAGAACAGCGCGGGCGTCTTCATCGCCAACGTCGAGGATGCCGAGACGATTGCCGGC
>JABFWM010000320.1 GCA_013362195.1 Acidobacteriota bacterium | reverse complement strand
CCGCTGAATCGCTGGTCGCCGTGCTGGCGATGCTGTTCCTGGCGGCCTACGCGTACATCGCCGTGCGGCGGGCGGCGTACCCGTTCGATCTCGAGTGGATGGAAGGCTCGCTCGTGCAGCACGTCGCGCGCATCCGGGATGGACTGCCGCTGTACGGACGGCCGACGCTGGCCTTCACGCCGTTTCTGTACCCCCCGCTCTACTACTACGTCAGCGCGGCGGCGGCGCGCGTCACTGGCGTCGGGTTCCTGCCGCTGCGGCTGGTCTCGATCGCGAGCTCCGGCGTCGTGTTCTGGTTCCTGTTCCGGCTGGCGCAGCGCGAGACCGGACGGGTGTACGCCGGTCTCCTCGCCGTGGGGCTCTTCGCGGCCACCTACCGGCTCGGCGGCGCCTGGCTCGACCTGGCCCGCAACGATTCGCTGCTGCTGGCGCTGATGATGGGCGCGTTGTACCTGATGCGCTGGCGCGAGTCGACGGCGGGATGGGCGGGCGCGGGCGCGCTGCTGGCGCTCGCCGCGCTGACCAAGCAGACGGCGGTGATGATGGCCCCGCCGCTTCTGCTCTACGCGCTGCTGGTCGATTGGCGCCGCGCCCTGATCCTCGCGTCCACCTTCGCGGGCCTCACGGCCATCGCGGTCGCCGCGCTCAACAGCGGCACACACGGCTGGTTCCTGTTCTATGTCGTGCGGCTGCCGGGGGCGATTCAGCGCCATGCGCCGGAGCGGCCGCCGTTGTGGACCATCCCGCTCATCACCGCCCTGCCCGTCGCGATGTCCCTCGCGATCGCGACGCTCGTGGCCGCGCGCCCATGGCGCGATCGCCGTCACGCGTTCTGGCCGCTGGCCGCCCTGAGCGGTGTCGGCGCCGCCCTGGCGGCCAGCCTGCACGTCGGCGCGTACGACAACGTGTGGCTGCCCGCCTATCTGTCCATCTCAGTGCTGGCCGCCATGGCCAGCCCGATAATCTGCGAACGCGTTCAAGCCGGTTACCGTCCGGCGATTCGGCTGATCGTCGCCGGCCTGGCCGCGTTTCAGCTCGCGGCGCTGCGCTATTCCGTCGCGGCGCAGATTCCTTCCGCCGGCGATGTGACGATGGCGCGACAGCTCAGCGAACGGCTGGCCGATGCCCGCGGCGAGTCGTTCGTGCCGTACCACGCCTTCGTGCCCACGCCGGCGGGACCGGTGATGCACGCCCACGCGTGGGCGATCCACGACGTGCTTCGCGGCGGCGACGCGGCGGCCGCGGCGGCATTGAGCGGCGAGATCCACGAGGCCTTCGCCGACGCGCGGTTCCGCCTCGTCGTGCTCGACAAGGTCGAGCCGTGGATGGAGCCCGAGCTCGAGCGCAGCTACCGACTCGCCGGAGCGGCGATGCGCCCCGACAGCCTCTGGACGCGAACCGGCTATCACACGCATCCGCGATGGATCTACGTGCCGAGCGACGTCGAGGGACGAAGGTCCGGGCGATAGCGGCGTCAGCGCGCCGGGAACGACAAGCGGCGGCAGACGTACTCGCGCAGGGCGGCCGATTGCCCCTGGACGCGCAGGTCGCCAATCGTCAATCGGTTGTCGCGATCTCCGGAGGATTCGATATCGATAGTGAGCATCCGGGCGCGTACGCGGTCGAACGATTCGAGCAGGCCCTTCGTCGCAGGAGTGACGTCAGTCGTGACGCTCGCGACGCGCCGCGCCGCCTCGTCGAAAAGCGTGAAGGTCATGGTCATGGGATCGCGGGAAGACATCGCCGCCACGTACAGCGCATTGACGGCTTCATCGCGCTCGGCGAACGCGATTCTGAGGAACAGGTGCCGCCGCACCGGCAGCGTCGTCGTACCGTCGCGCAGGAAGGCCAGCTCGGCGACCGGCTCCGCGATCGGCGCGCCGTTGATCTCGACGCGCCGCAGCCGCGACGGGTGGGCGAGATTCTCCTGGAACATGCCGGGATCGGAGCGGTAGCGATCGGCGGGCTTTGCCGATCGCACGTAGACGGCGTTCTCCCCCGAGGCGTCGGTGCCATGCAGTCGAAAGAAGCCGTTCAGAATCTCCGCGGGCACGCGCCCGCCGTTGGCGCGCGTCAGCAGGTCGGTGCGGCCGGCGATCACGCGGACGTCGCGGTACAGCAGGTAGGCGTGCGCCGCGCGCAGCACCGGCGCATCGGTCAGCGGCGAGTAGCGGCCCACCTCGGTGAAATACACGTCCCTGGTCGGCAGTTCCGCGACGAACCGCGAGCAGATCCCGAGATCGTCGATGTTGTCGACGTCGAGCAGGTACGGCAGCAGCCCCGCCTGATTGAACGCGAATCGTTCCCTCGGCCGCTGCAGGGCGTCGCGCGCCGGCGCCAGCAGGTCGCCGTACGGCTGCAGCCAGACGCGCACACCCGCCGATCGATCGCTCCACCAGAGCGGCCGCCGTTCGTGCTCCGAATACTGCTGCGCGAACACACGCGCGGCTGACGCGCTCCACGCGACGATCACCACGGTAACCACCCACGCGACGGGCGCACGCGCGCGTGAGACGCTCGTCGCGATGACGAGGGCGGCCAGCGGCAGCGCCGGCACGAGAAATCGCCAGCCGAACATCCAGTCGCCCACCACGGCGACATACGCGACCATGCACGAGGCGGCAATCACCGCGGCTCGGCCGGACGGACGTGCCCACGCCGCGACCGCCGCCACGGCCGCCGCCGGCAGCAGCGGGACGCCATAGAGATCCATGAACCCGGCGAGGTACTGCCTGGCCGGCGGCTTCACCACGATCCCGTGATGCGGCGTCAGTTTGTAGAGCACTTTCGCTTCGAGCGGCGCGGGCAGCAACGAGCCGAAGAACGCCAGGCGCGCCGCATGATACGCGGCCGCGATGGCGACGAGGGGAACGACGACGCGAACCACGAGCTGCCGGCGACGCGCACGATCCGCGGCCGCGACCGCGGCGAGCAGCAGCGCCGCGACGTGCACGAACCCGTCGATGCGGATCAGCATCGCCACGCCCGCGAGCCAGAGCGTCCACCGCCGCGTGCGCTGCTCGTCCGCGTCCTCGTCGAGGAGCAGCACCGACGCGAGCATGACGAGCACGAACGCGAACGCGACCGCTTCGAGCGACGAGCAGCTCCACAGCGCCAGCGGCCCCGCGAGCGCGAGAAACGCCAGACCCGAAGTCAGCCCGGCGGGCGACGCGCCCGCGCGTCGCAATGCGCGCGCGGTGGTCACCACGATGGCCATGCCACACAGGAAACTGAGCGCCTTGCCCGCCGCGATCGGTGCGAGCTTCGACCACCCGAACAGGCGCGTGATGCGGATCAGCACCGCGTCCCAGATCACCTCGAGGAAATCCGAGTAGCCTTCGATGCGCCCTTCGATCGTGTTGTAGGTGAGGCCGCGCCCTTCGTCCATGTTCTGCGCATAGACGAGCGGGATGGCTTCATCGTCGACGAAGAAGTACAGAAACGAGAGCGCGTAGGCCGAAAAGACGATCACGGCGGCGGCCGTGATCCACACCCCGGCCGTGGGCGGACGGCGCCGAACGGGCATCTCAGCGGATCATACTGTTATACTGTCTGTTCCGATGCGGAGCAGAACCGTGGTCCTTGCGCTGGCAGCAGCGGTGGCGCTAGCTGCCTGCGGCGGACGTCCGATTGGACCGACGCCGCCGCCGGGCACCGATCCCGGGGGGACCGGCACCGGGACGCCGCCGCCTCCGCCTCCGCAGCCGCCCACCTTGAGCGTCACGCGGATCGTCGCGTTCGGCGACAGCATGACGCAGGGCACGACCTCGCCGGTGCCGTCGCTGCTCGGGCTGGATGCCGGGATTCCGTCCTCGTATCCGTTCAAGCTGCAGGCGCTCGAAACCGAGCGCTACGCGGCCCAGGCCATTACCGTGTTGAACGCGGGGCGCGCCGGGCAGAAGGCCAAGAACGATCGTCAGCGGCTCGCGGATGTCGTGAAGGAGGCCGCACCCGAGGTGGTTCTGCTGCTCGAAGGCGCCAACGATCTGAACAGCGGCGAAACCATCCGGCAGACCGTCGACGCGCTCGAAGACATGGTGCGCGACACGCAGGCACTCGGGATCACGGTGCTCATCGCCACGCTGCCGCCGCAGCGGCCCGGGCAGAAGAACTCCAACAACGCCGCCGCGGTCCCGCGCATCAACGACGCGATCCGGATCATGGCCGGGAAGAAGGGCGCGACGCTCGTCGATCTCTTCTCGCAGTTTCCCATCGAGCTGATTGGCCAGGATGGCCTGCACCCGACGGACGCCGGGTATCAGAAATTCGCCGAAATCTTCCAGGCGGCGATCGCCGCCAAGTGGGAACAGGCGCCCGCACCGGCGCGCTAGACGACATCTCGAGAAACAAAGGGCGGCCTCGGATCATCGAACCTGCCGCGCGCGCGGTGAGGTAGGATAGCCGCTGCCCAACCGCGGCTTCTGCTGAAGGCAGCCCGTGTCTGCTCCGCTCGTCAGCATCGCGATCTGCACCTACAACTCGTCGCGCTACATCGACGAGACGCTCGAGAGCGTCTTCGCCCAGACCGTCCAGGACTTCGAGCTCATTGTCGTGGACGACGGGTCCACGGACGGCACGCCGGATCACATCGAACGGCGCTACGCCGATCCGCGGCTGCGACTCGTCCGCCAGCGCAACCAGACGCTGCGCGTGGCGCGGCCGGCGGCGGTCGCCCGCGCGCGCGGAGAGTTCCTCGCGTTCCTCGACCACGATGACGTCTGGCTGCCGGACAAACTGCAGCGGCAGCTCGCGGCCGCGCGGACGCACGTGGACGCCGCGCTCGTGTTCTCCGACTGCCTGTTCGTCGACGCTTCCGGCGCCAGCATCGGCCGGATTTCCGATCAATTCGACTTCGAGGCCATCGATCTGGACGGATGCGCGGGATATCTGGAGCTGCTCCGCCGCGGCTGCTTCGTGGCGTACTCGACGGCGTTCGCGCGAACCGCCGCGGTCCGCCGCGCCGGCGGGTTCGACGCGCGGTATCAGTACGTCAGCGATTACGAGCTGTGGCTGCGGCTGGCGAGGCGCGCGCCAGTCCACTGTGTTCGCGAGCCGCTCGCGAAGTACAGGGTCCATGCCACGCAATTCACGCAGCAGCACTGCGACGTCACGCTGCGCGAGCACGAGGCGCTGCTGCGGCCGATCCAGACGAGCGCGTCGTGCCCCGCCGATGTGCAGGCGGCGCTTGCAGCCATGCTGTTCGGCCAGCATCGTGTCGTGTTTCGGCAGCTCGTCCGCCAGCGCCGTTATGGGGCCGCCGCGCGCGCAGCCGCGGGCGCGGTGCGCTACCCGACGCAGCTCCGGGCCTATGCGCGGCATCGCCTCGCGACTACGCCGATTGGCCCTTCCGTGCGCGCGCTGTTACGGATCTCGCGCGGCGCGACGCGCAACACACCGCTCAACGCCGCGGTCCCTCGGGCGCCGACCACGACGTCTTCGCGAAGCGTGTGGATTGACGGGACCCCGCTTGCGGGAGCGCAGACCGGCTACTTCAACCTCGTCGCGGAGGTGATTCGCCGTCTGGCGCGCGACGCCTCGGTAAGCGAGCTGCACGTGACCACCGATCGTCGCGGACGCGCCGCCCTGCTGGCCCGGCTCGAAGGCGACGTCGAGCGTGTGCAGTGTCACCGCGCCGGCTGGCGAGTGCTGCACTGGACCCAGATCTACGAGCTGATTTTCGACTGGCCGGGGCACATGCTCGCCGCGTTGGTGTGTCTGGGCATGCTGATGACGGCGGCACTGACCATGCCCGCGATAGCGATCGTGCCGATCGCGCTGCTCGTGTGCCAGGGAGCCGTGTTGATCGACGAGCTTCACGCGCGCGTCGTCGAGCGATCGGGGCGTGCGCGGGAGCGGCTGACGCGGCGGATGGTGCGCTTCCTGTGGAGGCGCATGCCCGCGCCACGATGGCGTGCGCCGAATGCCGACACCGTGGAGGTGCTCGTCTGGCGCGGACACTTCAGGTATCGCGACGCACATCGCGTCGCGATCGTTCAGGACATGACGCCGCGACTCGTGCCGGAGCTGCACACGCAGGGCAACGTCGCCGAGTTCGGCGAATACCTTGGGTACGTGCAGCGGCACGCGCACGCGATCGCGACCGTCTCGCATCAGAGCCGCGACGACATCCTCGACGCGCTGCCGCTGTGTCCCGAGTGCGTCAGCGTCATCCCGATGCCCGTGCACCCTCAGTACGAGCGGCCTTCCTTCACGTCGGGGCATCCGGCCGCGCACGGAATCCAGGGTCCGTACGTGCTTGCGGTCGGCACCATCGAGCCGCGCAAGAACCTTCGCCGCCTCGTCCAGGCGTTCGAACGGCTGCGATGCGATGCGGCCGCCGACGATCACGAGCTGGTGCTCACCGGGCCATCCGGATGGGATCCCGACTTCCAGCTCTTTCTCGCGCGCACCGATGCGTCCCGCCGCGTCCGCCTGACGGGGTTCGTGCCGCTCGAACATCTGCCGTCGCTCTACCACTTCGCCTCGGCGGTCGTCTGTCCGAGCGTGTATGAAGGCTTCGGGCTGCCCGTGCTCGAAGCGATGTGCGCGTCCGCGGTGGTGCTCGCGTCGTGCACGAGCGCGCTGCCTGAAGTCCTCGGATTCGACGGCATCCTGTTCGATCCGTTGGCGCGCGCGCTGCTCGGCGCGCTCCGACTGCCCCCGGCCGAGGCGGCGCGCTATCGCGCGCGTTGTCGCCGGCGCGCCGAGGAGCACCTGCAGCGCCTCGCCCTCGAACCGCCGCTGCCCGGCTTCGCCGCCCGGAACGCCGTCCAATCGACGTGACCGTCACGCTGGTCCTGCCGTTCGTGAACCTGACCGGCGGCGTCCGCGTGCTGCTCGACTACGCCAACTGGCTCCACGACGCCGGCCATCATGTCACCGTGGTGTACCCGTGCTGGCCGTATCCCTTCCAGCTCACGCGCGCGCAGCGCTGGGCCGAGTTCCGCAAGCTGCGGGCCTCGGAGAACCGCGTCGTCTGGTTTCCGCTCCGCTGTCCCCTGCGGCGCGTGCCGCTCGTCCGAACGGCGTTTCTGCCGCGCGCCGATCTGGTCGTCGCCACCGCCTGGCCGACCGCGCACGACGTCGCGCGGCTGCACGCGTCACGCGGACGGAAGGTGCATATCGTCATGCACCACGAGAGCGGGACCGGGCCGGAACGCCGGATTCGCGCGATCTATTCGCTCCCGTTCCACCGCATCACGTTCTCGCACGCCGTGCGCCGCAGCATCGAGCGGCGGTTCGGCTGCGCCATCCACGGCGTCGTGCCCAACGGCGTCGATACGACCTTGTTCTTTCCCGACGCCGCCCCGCAGAACCGTTCGGTGCTCTTCCTGTACCATCCGGACCCGAGGAAGGGCGCCGCCGATGGCATCGACGCGCTGACGCGCCTTCGCCAGCGGCTCCCGGATGTGCACGTGCGCGTCTGCGGGACGGTGCGCCCCGATCGCCTGCCCTCGTGGATGCCGTTCGAGTTCCACGTGGACGACGCCACGCTGCGGCGGCGGTATTCGACATCCACGGTGCTCCTGTACCCGAGCCGGTACGAAGGATTCGGCCTGCCGCCGCTCGAAGCGATGGCGTGCGGCTGTCCGTCAGTGACGACGTCGGTGGGCGCCGTGCCGGAATACGCGACGGACGGACGCGATGCCTTGCTCGTCGACGCCGGGGACGTCGAGAGGATGGCGGAACGCCTCGAAGCCGTGCTGACGGACCCGCGCCTGCGCCAGCGGCTGTCGCAGGAAGGGCGGCGCACCGCGAACCGGTTCTCACTCGAACGCATGGCGCCGCTGTTCGGCGCCGCGCTCGAGCGCGCGCTGGCGTCGCCGTGACGCGATCAGCCGCGTGCCGGCTCGAAGAGCTCCGTCCAGATCAGCATCGCGTCCGCCACCGATTCGAAGTAGCGGCGTGCGTGAGGCACGTCTGGAGTGGTGACGGGAAACGCCCGCAGCCGCCCGGCCAGGGCACGGAACGCCGCCGTGATCGTCAATCCCGGTTCGAGCGGCGCGTCGAGCAGGTAGTCCCAGAGGTGCTCGTGGATGTGGATGCCGAGCGCCTCCTTGCGCAGGTTCGTGAACGCGTTCGACTTCTTCATGTGCCGGACGAACGGCTCGCCGCTGGTGGCGTACCACCCCATGTAGTCGAGGACGCGCTTCAGTAAGAGGCCGCTCCAGATGTCGTCGAAGCGGTCGAGGCCGTAGGCGTCGAGACCCATCAGGAGGTTGGACGCGGCGGGCAGCACGCTGCGGAGATAGCACACGTTCATCGCTCAGAGCGGAAACGCCATGCCCGGCGGCACGACTTCGTGGCCGGGCCGAAGCGCCACCGCGCGCGCGTCGCGCAGGCGCACCAGCGAGGTCGGGCCGTCGAGATCCGGGACCTCGGACCACAGTCCATGGTTGAGGCGCACGGCCAGTCGTCCGAGCCGCTCGTACGGCACGCCGCGCGGCTCGTCGCCCGCGATCGTGCGAAACCATCGGTCGCGGCTGAAGCTCTCGAGGTGCCGCTCCAGGAACGCATCGCCGCGCCCCTCCTCGGGATAGCAATCGTAATCGAGCGTCACGATGTAGTCGCAGCCCGCCTTCCAGGCGAGGTACATCGGAAAGCTGCGGGACGCGCCGGTGCCGCGAGGGATGATCCACTCACGATCGCCGAGCACGCGGCTGATGTCCTCGTGCGCGGTATGCGTCAGCGGGAACGGGCGGTCGCCGGGGTCGAGCGACCGGCGCGGACGATCCTCGTGCAGGAAGACGTGCACGTGGAAGCGGCACGCCTGCTGCCGCCAGTGCGGCGTCCACGCATCGAGGAACTGGCGCGTCGCCTCCTCACCGATGGTGGGAACGCAGATGCCGATCCGGACCGGGTTCGCCATCACCGCGCGCCATATTAGCGCGTTGGTGACGGATACGGCGCGTGTCCAGGCGTGACGGAGCGCGAGGCCGCTTCGGACCCGCCACTCGCGGACCCGCGCCCTCGCGCACCCAGGCCGTCGAGCCACGCATCGAGGCATGTGGCCTCGACCGGCGACGGCAGGCGTGCCTGCAGGCCGCCTTCATAGTGAAACGTCGCGCCGAGACCGGCGCGGCGGGTGGCCTCGGCGGCAGCGCGGAACCGTGCCGGATCGTTGTCGCGGCGACCCGGACTGGCCGCGTCGGCCGCACCGATCGGCTCGTCGCTGACCACCGGCTTCTTGAACTTCCGCACCAGCGCCGCGCCGCGCGCGACGGCCCGCGCATGCTCGCGCGTCCGCGGCGCATGCCACGTGACGTAGTCACCGGCCCCATACCCGTCGCCGCCGTCCACCGCGCCAAGCGCGATTGGAACGGTGCGCGGCAGCGTCGCTTCGAGCTGCCGCAGATACGCCGGGTCGTGCAGGACGCGCGCCTGCGTTGCATGCCACGGCTCGTTGGCGATCTCGAGAACGGCATTGCCATGGCGCGCGCAGATGTCGGCGACGGCGCGGACGTGGGACGCGATGTCGAACGAGATCGCGGCGGTGTCCGCGAGCGCCACCACTTCGACGTACAGCCCGTGACGCGACGCCATGTCCAGCAGCGCCGGCAGCGCGCGGACGCCGTCCGCGGGCGCCAGCGTGAACAGCGCGTCGGCCATGACGAGCACGCGCACCAGCGTCAGGCGCGTCGATGCGGCCCAGGTCAGGTAGGCGTCCGCCTCGGCCCGGCGCCCGTGCGCGACGAACTCCAGCAGCCGGAACGCGGTGATGCCGCGCCACTCGAAGACGGCGCCGTCCGGTGTGAGGAACTGTGTGCCGCGGATGCGGAGATGATCTTCCGCCTGAAGGCGGAAGCTACGCGTCGCTCTGGGGAAATCCGTGGCGTCCGCCTTCAGGCGGAAGGGACGCGCCTCGTTGAAGGAAGCCGTAGCGTCCGCCTTCAGGCGGAAGCTGGCGCCACTCGCGAACAGTACCGCAAGCGCAACCGCAAACGCGCTAGCGCATCCCAAAGAACGCACGTGCGAACGCGGTGAGGGCGCCCCGCGGCGCGAAGTGACTGTCGCACAGCCACCAGCGCCCGCGCTCATAGACGTTCGTCGTCCAGCAGTCGCCGTCGACCGCCTGGGTCGACCCGAACCGGCACGAGGACGGGCTGGCCGTGCACCCGCCGGACTGCGGGGAATTCGTGATGACGCGCGACGTGAACGAACACGCGGTGTGGACCGTGGCCCTGGTGAACGACGGATCGATCTGCAGGCCCGTATGGCGCAGGGTCGAGGCCATGATCTCGAAGTCATGGCGGTTGTCGATGATGTTCTCCAGCTCCTCCTTCTTCCCGCGGCATGAGTCGCTGAATTCCGCCACGCACTGTTCCGGCGGGATCTTCGAATTCGCGAACTCGCCGAGGAACCGCAGCGACAACTCGGCCAGCTCCCTGGGCGAGTTGTTGACGTGAATCGTCGTGGTGCCGCTCGCCGTGTTCTCCTTCGTCGTCGATCCGCTGATGTAGCGCTCGACGAGGCTGAGCGTGATCGTGAAGTCGCCCGGCGTCGCGGCATCGGACCCGGGCGTCCAGGTCACGTTGCGGCCGGTGCCTGCGAACGTCCCGTTCGGTGCCGTCCACACGTACGTGAGATTGTCGACGGGCGTCTCGGCGTCCTCGACGGTCGCGCTGAGCGAAATCGGCTGACCGACTTCAGCGCGCGCGGCTGACGCGGTGATCGACTTGACAACGGGTGGGCTGTTCGCCGGCGGCGGAGTGCCGCCAGGATTCGGCGAGGGCCTGGACGGACCGCCGCCGCAGGCCGCGACGAGCGCGCCCGCGCCGATCACACAGGCCGCCACAGAGAGCGATCGAAGAAGTCGCAGGTGCATCTCCGTCCGCGAGCCCTCACGCCTCGATGAGTTCCGCCGGCCGCGACGGCGTCTCGCGTACTTCGCGAATCACGTAAATCGGCTTGTCCTGCGACTCGTGGTAGGTGCGCGAGAGCATTTCCGCGAGCAGCCCGGTCATGAGCAGCTGAATGCCGCCGAGCACCAGCATGATCCCCGCGAAGAACAACGGCCGGTTCGCGGATTCGAACCCGAAGAAGCGCTGATAGGTGACCCACGCGCACGCGAGAAAGCCGACGAACCCCAGCGTGATGCCGATCCCGCCGAACATCTGCAGCGGACGCGTCGAGTAGCTGCTCAGGAACTTGACGGTGAGCAGGTCGAGCACGACGCGGACGGTGCGGGAGAGGCCGTATTTCGACCGGCCGTGGACGCGTGCGCGATGGTTGACCACCTTCTCGCCGATGGCCACGCCATACTCACTGGCGATCGCCGGCAGGAAGCGGTGCATCTCGCCATACAGCTTCATCGGCTTGACGACGTCGGCGCGGAACACTTTCAGCGAGCAGCCGTAGTCGTTCAGTTTGACGCCGGTCGTCACCGAGATGATCCGGTTCGCGATCATCGAGGGCAGGCGCCGGTTCAGAAACGCGTCCTTCCGATCCTTGCGCCAGCCGCAGACGATGTCGAGATTGCCGCGCTCGAGCATCTCGAGCATCGCCGGAATGTCCTGCGGATCGTTCTGCAGGTCGCCGTCGGAGGTCACGATGTAGCGGCCGCGCGCGTGCGCGAAGCCGGCCGCGAACGCCGCGGTCTGCCCGAAGTTGCGGCGGAAGCGGATGACGCGGACCCGCGCGTCCTTCGCCTGGATCGCGGCCAGGCGCGCGAACGTGTCGTCAGTGCTCCCGTCGTCGATGACGACGAGTTCGTACGAGCGTCCGAATGCGGCAAGGGCCGACGTCATTTGCGCGTGAAGCTCACCCACGTTGGGCGACTCGTTGCGCATCGGCACCACGACCGAAATATCGGGCATCTGCATTAGACGTTGCTAAACACTTGATTATACACAGGTTCGACGGCGCTGACGAGGTGACGGAGGGAACCGATGTCACAGCGGCGTCCCTGACCTCCGGCCACTCCGTTGCCTCTCATTAATCGACGCGGCGTCGCGAACGGGCGTAGACGATCCAGATGAGGCCGAGCGCCAGCGCGACGGCGGCCAGCACGAGGCCCGCCTGTTTGGCGTGCTGGGCCAGAAAGGCGGCGGCGCGGTCTCCATAAAAGACCGCCAGCAATCCTTCGCCGAAGTAACGGATGAAACGCGCAATCGCGATCGCCGCGGTGAACTGCCAGACCGGAATCGCCGCCACGCCCGCGAGCAGCACGAAGATCTTGAACGGCGCCGGCGGCGGCAGCAGCGCCGGCACGACGACCACGAGCAGGCCGTACTTGCGAAACAGGCGAAGGCCGCCCTCGACGTGATGCGCCTTGAAGCGCTTGCGCACGAACCGTTCGCCGCCGCGGCGCGCGACGTAATAGAGCGCGAGACAGCCAAGCACCGATCCGACCGTCGCCATCAGGCTGTAGTAGACGAGCCGCTGCTTGTGCTGCGTCACCATCATGACGACGAGCAGATCGTTGACTTCGGGAAACGAGAGGAAGGACGAATCGAGGAAGCCGATGATGAACAGGCCCGGTCCGCCGAGCGCGACCGCGGAGCCCTGAATCCAGTCGAGCACACGCCTCATTGAGACGAGTGTAGACTAACTACCGCTTGAGGTTCGGAGTCACGCGACGCGCCCCGGCATGCGTCGGCGGCGCGGTCGGGATCGCCGGCACCATCGCCGCGCTTCACTATCATCGTCTCGGCCTGACGCTCGCGCACTACGACGCGCGCGCGCACCTCGTCGTCGCGCGCCGCGTGCTCGATTCGCTCACGCCGGGATGGCAGCAGGTTGGCGCGGTCTGGCTGCCGCTCCCCCACCTGCTCAATCTCTTCCCCGTCCAGATCGATGCCTGGTACCGCTCGGGCGCCTCGGGTGTCGCGATCTCGATCGCGTCGATGGCGCTCGCGGCGGGCGCCATCGCGTCGCTGGTTCAGCGCACCACCGGATCGATCGCCGGGGGCGTGGTCGCAGCGGCGCTCCTGATGCTCAATCCCGACGTGCTCTACCTCCAGAGCACGCCGATGACCGAGCCGCTGCTCTTCGGGACGACGTTCCTCGCCGTGGCGGTGATCGCGCGGTGGGCCACGGAGGTCGGCCCGCCGGAAGGACCGCCACCGAAAAACACCGAACAACACGCACTGCGGATCAGCACGGATGGACGCGGACGCAGATGGCCGGAGACCGCGGCGGCGGGATGGGCGTCCATTGCGGCGGTGCTCACCCGCTACGAAGCCTGGCCGATCGTCGCGTCGGCGATCGTGCTGGCGTTCGCGGTGCTGCTGCGGCGCGGCTGGCGCCTCGCGGACGCGCTGCGCGCGGTGCGTGGACTCGCGCTATGGCCGATGTGGGCGATCGCCGCGTTCCTGGTGAACAGCAAGGTCAGCGTCGGGGCCTGGTTCGTGTCGAGCGGCTTCTTCGTCGCGGAGAATCCGGCACGCGGGCATCCGTGGCTCGCATGGATGCAGGTGTGGCGCGGCCTGGGCGAGCTGAGCGGAGCGGCCATTCCCTGGCTCGCGTGCGCCGCCGCCGTCGTGATCGTGGCGGCGTTCGTGCGGTCGCGGGCGCGCGCCGGCGCCATCGTCGTGCTCGCGCTTGCCGCGTCCGCTGCGCTCCCGCTCTACGCGTACTCCCAGGGACACCCGATCCGCCTCCGCTACGACGTCCCGCTCGTGGCAGCGGCGTCAGCCCTCATCGGGGCCGCCGTCGCGCTGCTGCCGCGGCGCCTTCGTGGCGTCGCAGCACTGGCCATCCTCGCGCTGGCCGGATGGTCGGCGTCGCCGCTCGACGCGAATGCGCCGGTCGTCGTCGAATCGCAGCGTGACGCCGCCAACACCGCCGGCCGGCGCGCCGTCACGGCGTACCTCGCTGCGCACTGGGACGGCCAGCCGATCATGATGAGCATGGGATCGCTCGGCCACTACATGCAGGACATGTCACGCGCGGGGTTCCGCATCCGCGACTTCCTGCACGAAGGCAACGGCGAGATCTGGAAGTACGCGGCCGGACATCCCTACCCGTTCGCTGCGTGGATCGTCGTCGAGGAAAAGGCAGAGGGCGGCGACGTGCTGTATTGGCAGGGAAAGCTCGATCCAGGCTTCTTTCGTGGCTACGAGCGCGTGGCCGAAGGGGGAAACGCGGCGCTGTATCGCAGGAAGCCCGCCGACGGATCGCGACGGATCGAAGGAGCCCGGTAAGCGCCTTCGATCCGTCAGCCGATCCTTCGCGGGCGTGCGCCTAAAACCGGACGCCGACCGTGAAATTCGTGGTCCAGCCGCCCAGATCGATTTTGTCGCCGAGGAAGCCGGCGTCGAGAAGTCCCTTGCCTTCCGCTTTCTGCCAGCGCACTTCGCCGCCGACCGTCCAGTTCGAGACCGGCGCGCGGATGCCCCCGAGCACGGTGGGGCCGACCGCGGTCCCGTCCGCGGTGTAACGGGCCGGGAAGATCGAGCTGTCGACGGCATCGACGAACTCGCCCACCTCGCTGTAGCGCCACCGGATCGCCGCGATGCCGGCCCCGAAGTACGGCTCGACGACCGATCCACGCTCGAGCGGGAGGAAGCGCACGGTGAAGGTCACGGGAATGGTGCGCAGCTTCAGGTCCTGCTCGATCTCGCTGCCGTTCGAGTGGGTGAGGTTCTGATAGAGGCTCGGCACGGTGCGCTGCGTGAAGCCGAGACCGACGCCGTCTTCGACGCGGCCGAAGCCAAGCAGATACTCGCCGCCGACGTGCACGCCGTTGAAATCCTTGACCTCGAACACCAGCGGCTGACCGCTCTGCAGATCGCTCAGCAGCACGTCGTCGGCGACGCGCGAGTCGAGCCCTTTCAGCGCGAAGTAGCCGACGTTGAATTGAACGGTCGAATGACCGTCGTTCCCGCCCGAGCCGACCTGGTAGATCTGCGCGTGCGCGACGACCGGCGCGAGCACGAGCACGAGTGTGAACAGCAGTCCTTTTCGCATGACTCCTCCGCGACGTCGAGTGGCGGGTCTGAAGACCCGCCCCGCACCTGACACGCTCGAGCCGCCGTGGCCAGACCGATTCAGGTTGGAAAATCCGTGACAGCGTGTGACGCAGGCCGGGCCTTCAGACCCGGCGGCGCAACGTTTCCACGCATGATGAATGCCACCCCGACAGCACGCATTGCGCACCGGGATCGTGCGGGCAGGCCCGATCGTCAGACGTGGTTCGCCGCGGGTGGTGTCCCGCGAACAGGTCAGTTCGTCCGTTTTCGTGAACGGATCACGTCGACCATCTGCTGGTGGATGCGCCCGTTGGATGCGACGATCTCGCCGTTTCGCGAACTGAATGGGCCGCCGCTCACGTCAGTGGTCACGCCGCCGGCCTCCTGCACGATCAGCGCGCCGGCGGACATATCCCAGGGTTTGAGGTGCAGCTCCCAGAACCCGTCGAAGCGGCCAGCCGCGACGTAGGCGAGATCGAGCTGCGCGGACCCAAGGCGCCGCACGGCGCGCGCGCGTTTGAGAAAGTCGCCGAAGAGCGCCAGCAGTTCGTCGGGGTCCGAGTGGACGGTGTAGGGAAAGCCGGTGACCAGCAGCGAGTCGATCAGCGTCTCCGCCGACGAGACCGCGAGCGGCGCCCCGTTGAGCCACGCACCCTGCCCGCGCTCGGCCGTGAACAGCTCACGGCGGCTCGGATCGTAAATCGCGGCGACCATCGGCTCGCCGTCGATCTCGAGCGACGCGGCGCTGCAGTAGATCGGCAGGCCGTGTGCGTAGTTCGTGGTGCCGTCGACGGGGTCGAACACCCAGCAGCAGCGCGCCTGGCGCTCGCCTTCGATCGAGAACTCCTCAGCGAGGATCGTGTGATCGGGAAACCGCGCGGCGACGAGCGCGCGGAACATCTGCTCGACCTCGCGATCGATCTGCGTGACGAGGTCGATGGCGCCTTTCTTCTCGACGTGCAGATCGTGGACGCCGGCGAGCTGCATCGCGCCGGCCCTGGTCACCGCTTCGATCGCGGTGGCCAGAAACACGGGAGGGAGCGCGTCAGCCACCGCTTTCCAGCTTCTTCATCATCCGCACTTCCATGCCACCATCCGGCGCGCGCCGCAGCCGGACGTCGTCCATGAAGCTGCGCATGAAAAAGATGCCGCGGCCGCTCGACTTGAGAATGTTCTGGGGATCGAGCGGATTCGCGACGGTGCCGGGATCGAAGCCTTCGCCCTCATCGGTGACGCTGACGACGAGCTCGGTGGGAGATTCGGACGGGGTGAACGAGAACTCGATGGTGACCAGCTTGTGCGGATGTTCGCGGTTGCCGTGCTTGATGGCGTTGATCACCGATTCACGGACGGCGACGCCGATCCAGTGAATGCTGTCCTCGTCGAGGGCCGCCATCTGGCCCATTCGATCGCTGAGGACCTGCACAAGGTCCAGCATGTCGAAGAGGCTCGGAATCTGCAGCCGGACGAGGCCGCCGCGCGTCATCATGCCTGAGGTAAGATAATACAGTATAGTCGCCCGGTGCCGCCGTTGATCGGTTCCGCCCTCGTCCCTCGCCTCTCCCGCGTCCGTGCGCGACTGCGCGTTCCCGGCGACAAATCGATCTCGCATCGGTATGCGATGCTGGCGTCGCTGGCCGACGGCGTGTCGCATCTCGACGGCTATCTCGCCGGCGAGGATTGCCTCGCCACGCTGGCGTGCCTCGAAGGCTGGGGCGTGTCCGTCACGAGATCCGCGAGTCCGCGCGGCATCTCCGTGCGCATCGAAGGGCGCGGGCTCCATGGCTGGCGCGCGCCATCCGCGCCGCTCGACTGCGCGAATTCAGGCACGTCGATGCGCCTCCTCTCGGGCCTCGCGGCCGCGCATCCATTCCGCAGCGTGCTCACCGGCGACGCGTCGCTGTCGCGGCGTCCGATGCGCCGCGTCATCGAGCCGCTCATGCGGATGGGCGCGACGATCACGGCCGCGGAGGGGCGACCGCCGCTGACGATCGATGGCGCCAGGCTGCACGCGATCGAGCACGTGCCCGACGTGCCGAGCGCGCAGGTGAAGAGCGCCGTGCTGCTCGCCGGGCTCCACGCCGAGGGGTCCACCAGCGTCCGCGAGCCCGCGCCGACGCGCGATCATACGGAGCGCGCGCTGGCCGCGTTCGGTGCACGCGTCGATCGCGACGGCCTCACCGTCTCGGTGCGCGGCGGACAACGCCTGCACGCGATCGACGCGGTGATTCCCGGCGACATCTCCTCGTCGGTGTTCTGGCTCGTGCTCGCGGCGGGCACGCCCGGCTCGGATCTCACCATCGAAGACGTCGGACTGAATCCGACCCGCGCCGCGGTGCTCGGCGTGCTCGGGCGCGCCGGCGCGAGCATCGAGACGAGCGTCGAGGACGATCGCGCGGGTGAACCGATCGGCGCCATTCGCGTCCGCAGCGGGCAGCCGCGCAGCTTCGAGGTCTCGCCGGCCGACGTGCCGTTGATGATCGACGAGATTCCCGCGCTCGCGGCGCTGGCCGCGATGCAGCCCGACGTGACCATGACCGTGCGCGGCGCGTCCGAGCTGCGGGTCAAGGAAAGCGACCGCATTGCCATGCTCGCGCGCGGCTACCGCGCGA
>JABFWM010000604.1 GCA_013362195.1 Acidobacteriota bacterium | reverse complement strand
GCCGCTGTCGGACGCGTGTCGTTCCACGCGTCGGCGAGCGCGACGGCCGGCACGATTTCCGCCGCGGCGGCGGCGGCCGCCGACGCCATCGTCACCATCGGCACCGACGCGCAGCAGCCGCACACGGCGATCACCGTGTCGCCGCCCGGCGAACCCACCGGATGGAACCGCACACCGGTGGCCGTGACGCTCGACGCATCGGACAACGTCAGTGTTGCGGCGGTCAACTACGCCGTGATTGGCTTCCACGCGTATGGCGCGCGCGTGCCAGGCAGCCGCGCGACGTTCACGATAGACGACGAGGGCGGCACCGAGATCTCCTACTGGGCGGAGGACACCGCGGCGCTGATCGAACCGCGGCATGTGGCCGCCGTGCGGATCGACTCGGTGCCGCCGCAGATCGCGCGCGCCGGCGTCGCGCCAGCGCCGAATGCGGCGGGCTGGGTCAACCGGTTCCCGACCGTCAGCTTCCTGGCCAGCGACTTCGGCTCGGGGATCGCGTCGGTGACGCCGAGCGTCGTGGTCACGACCAACGGCGCCGGGCAGGTGGTCAAGGGCCGGGCGATCGATACGGCGGGCAACGTCGCGGACACGCAGAACGTGGTGAACGTCGACACGCTCGCGCCGTCGCTGCAGTGCACGCCCGACCGCCCGCCCAACGATCAGGGATGGTACAGCGCGAACGTGAAGGTCACGTGCGTGGCCGCGGATCAGCCGGGGCTGTCCGGTCTCGCGAGCGTGCGCGCGTCCTGCAACGCCGCGCCGGTCACCGGCGCGACCACCGCCTCGTGCGAGTTCACGAGCGACGGCGTCTTCACCTTCCTCGGCGAGGCGATCGACAACGCCGGCAACGTCACCGCGCAGCCGATCACGATCCGCATCGACAGGACGCCGCCGACGGTGACGTGTGGCACGGCGCGCGGCGGCGATCTCTGGCCGCCGAACCATCAGCTCGTGCCGTGGGACACCTTCGTGCAGGTCCAGGATCTGCTGTCGGGTTCAGCCAGCTTCACGCTCGTGCGCGCGCTGAGCAGCGCCTGGCTGGGCGGCACCGGTGATGCCACCATGTCCGGCGACGTGGTGGATTTCGTGCTCGGCACGCCGGACACGAGCGGCGCCGTGCGATCCGAACGGGCCGGGGTCGAGAATGGCCGCACCTACACGCTCGTGTACGAGGGACGCGACGCGGCCGGGAATCTCTCGTCGTGCGCGGTGATCACGCGAAGCGTGCCGCACGACTCCGGCGGGGATTAGCGCCGCCGCCCGGGCAGGCTACCAGAGACGCGGATCGCGCTCGACCGGCGGCAGCCCGAAATACTCGTAGGCCTTCGCGGTCGCGACGCGGCCGCGCGGCGTCCGATCCAGGAACCCGATCTGAATCAGGAACGGCTCGTAGATGTCCTCGAGCGCGTCGCGTTCCTCGCTGAGCGCGGCGGCGAGGCTGGCCACGCCGACCGGGCCGCCGTTGAATTTGTCGATGATGGTGCGGAGCAGCCGCCGATCGACCTCGTCGAACCCGTGCCCGTCCACCTCGAGCAGCTCGAGCGCCCGCGCCGCGACATCGAGCGTGATGCGGCCGTCCGCACGGACCTGCGCATAGTCGCGCACGCGGCGCAGCAGCCGATTGGCCACGCGCGGCGTGCCCCGCGATCGCCGCGCGATTTCGCGCGCCGCCTCGATTTCGATCGCGACGCCGAGAATCCGCGCCGAGCGAATGACGATTTCGAGGATGTCGTGCTCATTGTAGAAGTCCAGCCGGTGGACGATGCCGAAGCGCGCGCGCAGCGGTGAGGTCAGCAGTCCCGTCCTGGTGGTCGCGCCGATGAGGGTGAAGCGCTGCACCGGCACCTTCACCGATCGCGCGCTCGGTCCCTGCCCGATGACGATGTCCAGCTCGTAATCCTCCATCGCCGGATAGAGGATCTCTTCGATCGCGGGCGCCATCCGGTGGATCTCGTCGATGAAGAGCACCTCGCGCGCCTGAAGGTTGGTGAGCATCGCCGCGAGATCGCCCGGCTTCTCGATCACCGGCCCCGCCGTCGGACGAATCGCCACCCCCAGCTCGTTCGCAATCACTGTCGCCAGCGTCGTCTTGCCGAGTCCCGGCGGGCCGTAGAGCAGCACGTGATCGAGCGCCTCGCCGCGCTGCTTCGCCGCTTCGATCGAGACGTGCAGGTTTTCGCGGATGCGGTCCTGGCCGATGTACTCGTTCAGCGTACGCGGGCGCAGCCCCGCCTCGTACT
This sequence comes from Acidobacteriota bacterium, assembly GCA_013362195.1. GTDB lineage: Bacteria > Acidobacteriota > Vicinamibacteria > Vicinamibacterales > 2-12-FULL-66-21 > QHWT01. The sequence goes on along the minus strand of JABFWM010000604.1, from coordinate 2,868 downwards.
GGACGTCTTCGACGTCGCGCGCCGCTTTTACGAGACGGTCGTCAGACATGGTCAGCGTCGAGGGGCGAGGGGCGAGGAGCAAGGGGCGATGGGCGATGGGCGATGGGCGATGGGCGAAAAGCGAGGGGCGTTTCGGGATAACTCGCGGCGATCCGCGTCACGGCCGTAGGGCGGGTCGTCAGACCCGCCGACGCGCGGCGCGTATCCGTGTGCGTCCGTGTGTATCCGTGGTCGATCATGCCCGTCGTGCTACATCATCGCACGCAGGACGTCGCGGACGAGGCGTTCGAACGGCGCGTCGGGCATCTGCTTCAGGGCCTTGTCGATGGCTTTTTCCGCGGCCGCCCGCTGGTAGCCGAGGTTGATGAGCGCAGACAGCAGGTCGTCGCGCATCTGGCCGCCTGCCGCGGACGCCACGGTTGACGTGCCGGCCGGATGCAGCGCGGCCGGCAGCCGATCCTTCAGCTCGAGGCCGATGCGTTCGGCCGTCTTCTTGCCGATCCCCGGAATTTTCGTCAGCCGCGCCACATCCTGCGCGCGAATCGCCCGCACCAGCTCGCCCGCGTCGATGCCCGACAGCACCGCCAGCGCCAGCTTCGGGCCGATGCCGCTGATGCCAATGAGCCGCTCGAACAGATCCTGCTCGATCGCGGATCCGAACCCGTACAGCGCGATCGCGTCCTCGCGCACGTGCGTGTGCACGCGCAGCGTGACCTCCGAGCCCGCGTCGCCGATGGTGTAGAACGTGGAGAGCGGAACGGTGACGTCATAGCCGACACCGGCGACGTCGATGACGAGGCGGGTCGGGGTTTTCTCGAGGAGCGTGCCCTTCAGACGCGCGATCACGGGCGATAGTGCCGCCAGCTGGTGAGCCGTGACGGGGCGCGCGTCTGGTGGACGGCGTCGGCGACGGCGCCGAACGACGAGTGCACGTGGCAGACGGCCACGGCCAACGCGTCGGCGGCGTCGTGAGGGGACGGGACGGCCTCGAGGCCGAGCAGCAGCTTCACCATCTGCCCGATCTGCTGCTTCTCGGCGCGGCCGAAGCCGACGACCGCGCGCTTGATCTCCGCGGGGGCGTACTCGACGACGGCCACGCCCGCCTGCGACGCCGCGAGCAGCGCGACGCCGCGGGCATGCCCCAGCTTCAGCGCGCTCCGCACGTTGCGCGCATGAAAAACGTTTTCAATGGCCACGCAGTCGGGACGATGCTGGGCGAGCAGGGACGAGAGACCCGCGTGGATGACGAGCAGCCGGTCGGAAAAGGAGGTGTGCGCGGGGGCCTTGAGGGCGCCGCACGCGACGAGCCGGTGACGGCTGCCATCGGTATCGATGCAGCCGTACCCGGTACGCTCGGACCCCGGATCGATCCCAAATATTTTCACGCCAACGACGCCTCAATTTCCTTCCGGGGGGCTTCGCCCCGCCGGACCCCCCTACACACTCGCTCGCGGGGACCCCGGCCCCGCTCCGCTCGTGTGGCTCGCACGCGCCGCGTGCTCGTCACGCCAACGACGCCTCAATTTCCTTCTCTTCGATGTCGGCGTTCGTCCACACCTTCTTGGTGTCGTCGTGGTCTTCGAGCGCTTCCATCAGCTTGACCATCTGCTGCGCCGCCTTGCCTTCGAGCTTGATGTAGTTCTGCGGCAGCATCGCGATCTCGGCGGCGGCCGGCTCGATCCCGAGGCCCTTCACCGCGTCGTGCACCGCCGGATAGACGTCGGGCGCCGACACGATCTCCCAATTGTCGTCGTCGTCTTTCATGTCGTCGGCGCCGGCATCGATGGCGGCGGCGAGCAGCTTCTCTTCATCCGCCTTGCGCTTCTCGACGACGATGTAGCCCTTCTTTTCGAACATCCAGGCGACGCTGTTGGCTTCGCCGAGGTTCCCGCCGTGCTTCGACAGCGTGTGGCGCATCTCGCCCACGGTGCGGTTCTTGTTGTCGGTGAGCACCTCGATCATGATCGCGACGCCGCCCGGCCCGTAGCCCTCGTATGTGATTTCTTCGTACGAGACACCCGGCAGTTCGCCCGTGCCGCGCTGGATCGCGCGCTTGATGTTGTCGGCGGGCATGTTGACCGACTTGGCTTCCGCGACAATCGTCCGCAGCCGCGGGTTGCTCTCCGGATCGCCGCCGCCGCTGCGCGCCGCGACCGTGAGTTCCTTGATGATGCGCGTGAAAACCTTGCCGCGCTTGGCGTCGGCCGCGCCCTTCTTATGCTTGATGGTGTGCCACTTGGAATGGCCGGACATGGCGAAACTCCAGGGAAACGTCGTAAAAACGGAGGAAAAAGACCGTCTATCCTAACACGCGGCGCGGCAGCCGCCAAACCGGCGGACACGCGCGGAGGATCACCGCCGCGAGGCCGGCCCCGGCAACTGCGCGCGCGACAGCAGCGATGACTGCAGTGTCGATTGGCGGAACCGCGCCGGCGCCCCCGCGGGCGGGGTGATCGCGCTCGTCCACGTCCACACGTAGCGGTCCACTACGTAATCGGCGCGAAGGTCCACGTGGACGCGCGTGCCCGGTTCGCACGCCGTGGCCTCCGGCCACGGCAGCAGCGCGCGCCCGTAGACGAGCGGCGGCCCGTCGGGGCCGGTAGAGAACGACACGCCGGCCGACAACTCGGTCTCGAACCACAGCATGATGCCGTGCGCGGTGCCCCGCTCGGCGACGGAGAAGTCGAGCGTCGCGCCCACGCCGGGCGTGGCGAGCGATCGGTAGTCGAGGACCGCCCAGCGCTGCGGCGGGGTCAGGAGCCGCCCGTCGCCGGGAGCCATCCGCCACAATTCGTGCGTCGCCACGGCGCGCACGGCCTTCAGGTCGATCCCGTACGGCTCGCCGGCCCATGTCTCGAACCCGAGGCG
>JABFWM010000076.1 GCA_013362195.1 Acidobacteriota bacterium | reverse complement strand
AACGTGCGCGCATCCATGTCGCGCGAGAACTGGATGCGGACGGTCGTGTTCCGCTCGGCGTTCGTCTCCCCGCTGATCGGCGCGGTGAACACGACCGTCGGCGGGATCTCGCGCGGCGCCGCCGGAATGACGACGTCGATGGGCGTTTCCGTCGGTGCCGTGCCGCGCGCAATCGCGGCGCCTTCGATCCAGGTCAGCGCCCCGTCGTGCCTCGCCGTCCCCGTCACCTGCACCCATCGTCCGGTGTCGACGCGCGCCGTCGGATCCAGCTCGAAGTCCTTGCCGCGAGGGCGCAGGCCGGTGACCCACACGGCGGCATCCGCCGACTGCAGGACGAAATCCCACTTCGATTTGTTCGCCGGAATCGGCAGGTCGCCGTACAAGTTCGCGCCGCGAAAGCGCCCCGTCACCGTGACCGCGCGGTTCGCGTAGCGGTCGGGCGCGAGCGCGAGCGCGCGAATCGACGGTTCGTTCGGCAGCGGCGATTCGACGCTGGTCGCGCCAAACAGCAGGAACAGCTGATCGCGGCCGGGCCATTGCCCGCCGTTCGCGGCCTGCAGCAGCGGCCGGAGGTCGACGCCGGCGAACCGCGGATCGTCCGACTGGAGCCGGCCGAGATCCCAGAACTCTCCGCGGATCTCCGCGTCGGATACGTGCGAGGTCGTCTCGTGCCACATGACGAACACCGGCTTGCGCGCGTTCGCGAGCTGCGTGACGCCGCCATGCTCGACCACGCCGCTGCGGACGACGACCTGCTTGCCGTGAAAGAACACGGGAGACGCGACGAGCGCGTCGACGCTGGTCGCGATGCGGCCCGTCGTCTGCGCCGACACGCAGAGGCCGGCCGCGGCAAGAGCGACGAGCATGACGCGCGCGGCACGCATGGCCAGTCCGCTAGGCGATCTTCTTCTGCGCCGCCCGCGCGAGCACGAACCCGAGCGCCGCGAACAGGAGGCCGCCGGCCACCAGCCCGCTCGTGCCGTCGTGGAGGAATGCCAGCGGCGCGAGCGCCCCGGCGTCGTCAGCGGCAGGAATGATCCCGCGCCCGAAGAGGATCGCGTACAGGATGCCGGCGAGCGAACCGCCAGCGATCAGGCCCGAGCTGAACAGCGTGCCGCTGCCGACTTCCGATTCCTCGACGATGCCGGTTTTCTTTTCGACCCAGGCGCGGACCAGGCCGCCCGCGAAGATTGGCGCGGTGGTCGCGATCGGCAGGTACGATCCGACGGCAAACGAGAGCGAATGGATCCCGCACAGTTCCAGCGTGACGGAAATGAACACGCCGACGAGCACGAGGCCCCAGGGCAGATTGCGGCTGAGCAGGCCCTTGATGATCGTGGCCATCAGCGTCGCCTGCGGCGCCGGCAGCGCATCCGATCCGATCGTCATCACGCCGTGCAGATACAACGTCGTGTAGCCGATGATGAGCGCCGACGTGATCACGCCGATGAGCAGCCCGTACTGCTGATAGATCGGCGTCGCGCCGACGATGAACCCGGTCTTCAGGTCCTGCGAGGTCGCGCCGGCGTTGGCGGCGGCGATGCACACGACGGCGCCGACACACAGCGCCACCGGCGAGTACCAGTCGCCCGTCCACCCGAGCGCCACGAAGATCGTGCACGTCAGGATCAGCGTGGCGATCGTCATGCCCGAGACGGGATTCGACGACGAGCCGATCAGGCCGACGATGCGCGACGAGACGGTGACGAAGAAGAACCCGAAGATGACGACGAGGATCGACGTGACGATGTTGCCCTGCGTCGGCATGCGCGGCGCGACCGCGAGAAAGACGGCGAGCAGCAGCGTGCCGGCCAGCACCACCGTCATCGGCATGTCGCGTTCGGTGCGCAGCCGTCCCCCGGCCAGCCCCTTGGCGCCGAAGTCCTTGATGCTGTCGCGGAACGACGCGACGATGGTCGGAATCGTGCGCGCGAGCGTGATGAGGCCGGCGGCGAGCACGGCGCCCGCGCCGGTGTAGCGGATGTAGGCGCTCCACAACTGATTCGGCGTCATCTGGTCGATGCGCAGCCCGCTCGCCGGCACGGGCGGGAACGGCACGGTCAGGTAGTTGCCGAGGATGCTGAGCAGCGGCAGCAACACGAGCCACGAGAGCACGCCGCCCGCAAACATCACGCCCGCGATACGCGGACCGATCACGTAGCCGACGCCCATGTATTCGGGCGAGATATCGAGGTTCACCGTGGCGTTGGGAAAGAGGCTCGTGCGGCCCATCGAGCGGCCGATCGCGGTCGGGAAGATCTGGGCGATCCACGAGAGTCCCTTCCACAGCGCGCCGACGCCAAGCCCCTGAAAGACCGTTTTGGCGAGCGCGCCGCCGCGTTCGCCCGCGACCAGCACGTCGGCGCACGCGGTGCCCTCGGGATAGGGCAGCACGCCGTGCTCCTTGACGATGAGCGCGCGGCGGAGCGGCACCATCATCAACACGCCCAGGATGCCGCCCGCGAAGGCGAGCATCGTGATCTGGAAGTAGTTGAAGTAGGCCTGCCCGCGCGCCCCGAAGAAGATGAGCGCCGGAATCGTGAAGACGACGCCGGCGGCCACCGACTCGCCGGCCGACCCAATCGTCTGCACGATGTTGTTCTCGAGAATCGTCGATCCGCCAAGCCGCTTCAGGACCGAGATGGCCAGCACGGCAATCGGGATCGAGGCGCTGACGGTGAGGCCCGCGCGAAGCCCGAGGTACACGGTCGACGCGCCGAAGAGCAGGCCGAAGAGCATGCCCAGGATGACGGCCCGGATGGTGAATTCGGCGGGTGATTGCGTCGCCGGGACGTACGGCTGAAACGTGGTCGCGCGCGGGGCAGGGGCGGGAGCAGGAGCGGTCGCGGTCCCTTTTGCCATAGGGGGGTGATATTAACCCGAGCGCGGCGCGCCGCGGGATGTGTGGAAATCGGACATGACCGTGCACGGCCAGCGGGATCCCGCCGGCCGCACGTCGCCGAACGCCGCTCGGATTTATAATTTTCGGTTGTGCCGAGAGAGAACAAGGTCGTCTCGGAAACGCCGGCGCGCGGCGGAGCGGAACCGGTGTCAGAGCTGACGACCAATCGTCTGTCCGTGTACCTGCGGTGCCTGAGCGTCCTCGAGGCCGCCGGCGTGCGGACGATTTCGTCGCAGGCGCTCGCCGAGCAATTTCATTTGAACGCGGCGCAGATCCGCAAGGATCTCGCCTACTTCGGCGAGTTCGGCGTCCGCGGCATCGGCTACTACGTGGCCGAACTGCGGCGGCACCTGCGCCAGATTCTGGGGCTGGACCGCGGCGTGCGCGTCGCGATCATGGGCGCCGGCAATCTCGGGCTCGCGCTGGCCGACTACGGCGGCTTCCGCGAGGACGGCTTCGAAATCGTCGCGCTGTTCGACACGCTGAAGGAGAAGATCGGGCGGCGATCCCGCGGCGGCGTGCTGATTCACGACGTTCGCGACTTCAAGAAGGTGGTCAGGCGCGAGAACGTGCAGGTGGCGGTGATCGCGGTGCCGGCGGCGGCAGCGCAGCTCGTCGTCGACACCGTCGTCAACGCTGGCGTGAAGGCGATCCTCAACTTCACGCCTGGCGCCATCACAGTGCCGCGCGGCGTCAAGTTGAAGAGCATGGATCTCACAGTCTCGCTCGAGAGCCTCTCCTTTTTTCTGGCGCAGGGAGAGAACAGTGAATAAGGGACGACGGAAGATCGCAGGCGGACGACGGAAGAGGCAAGCGGGAAGCGCGGAGGCGCCGAGGCTGTCACACGTCGACGAGGAGGGGCGCATCCGCATGGTCGACGTCAGCGGGAAGCCATCGACCGCGCGCGAGGCTGTCGCACGGGGGCACATCGCGTTCACGCCGGACGCGCTGCGGCAGGTGCGCGGCGGCGGCCTGAAGAAGGGCGACCCGTTCGAGACCGCGCGGCTCGCCGGCATCATGGCGGTCAAACACACGGCCGCCCTCATTCCCCTCTGCCATCCGCTGCCGATCTCGCACGCGGACGTCCGGATCACCCCGGCGTCGGATGGCTACGACATCGAGGCGCGCGTCCGCACCACGGCGTCCACCGGGGTAGAGATGGAGGCGCTGACTGCCGTCTCGGTCGCCGCGCTGACCGTCTACGACATGGTCAAGGCAATCGACAAAGGGATGGTGATTGGGGAGATCCGGCTGATCGAGAAGACGGGCGGCAAGTCGGGGCCGTGGAAGCGCAGCCGCTGATGCGCGTCCTCGTTGCCATCTACAGCGAGTTTGCGTCCTGGTGCATTCCTGAAGCCGAAGTCGAGATCCTGCGCCGGGAGTTTCCCGGCTGCACGTTCGTGCGCGGCGATTCCGACGAGGAGGCGCTCGCCCATGTGGCCGACGCCGACGTCGCGTTCAGTTCGCGCATCACGGCCTCGCATCTGGCCGCCGCGCACCGCCTGAAGTGGGTGCACAGTCCCGCGGCGGGCATCGGCAGCCTGCTGTTCCCGGCGATGGTCGAGAGCGGCGTGCTGCTGACCAACTCGCGCGGGATCAGCGCGGCGGCGATCGCGGAGCACAGCGTATGCGTCACACTCGCGCTGCTCCGCAAGCTGCCGCTCGCGGTCGAACGCCAGCGGACGCGCACGTGGGCGCAGAACGAGGTGTTCGCGGAAGGCCGCCGCATCCGGACGCTGCGCGGCGCACAGGTGCTGATCGTCGGCCTGGGCGCGATCGGCACGGAGACCGCGCGGGTGTATGCGGCGCTGGGCGCGCGCGTCAGCGCGGTCCGCCGCCGCGTCTCCGAGCCGGCGCCCCCGAGCGTCGCCGAGGTGTGGCCATCGTCGCGGCTGCACGAGGCGCTGCCCGCCAGCGACGTGGTGATCGTCGCCGCGCCGCAGACGCCGGAGACGGTGCACCTGATCGGCCGCGACGAACTCGCTGCGATGAAAGACGATGCGGTGCTCGTCAACGTGAGCCGCGGCAAGCTGGTCGACGAAGCGGCGCTCGTCGAGGCGCTCGATGCCGGCCGCTTGCGCGGCGCCGCCCTCGACGTGTTCGAGCACGAGCCGCTCTCGAGCAACAGTCCGTTGTGGGGCCACCCCGGCGTCCTGATCACGCCGCACGTCGCCGGGTCGTACGACCGCTACTGGCCCGACGCGCGATCGCTGTTCGCC